>JBFGSX010000045.1:0-9119 GCA_041566495.1 Thermoplasmatota archaeon | reverse complement strand
GGGCGGCTGCAACCGACGGCGCCGCCGGGCAGGGCCTTGGCGAGCGCTTCGGCGAGTCCGATGTCGTCCTTGGCCTTGAAGCCGCGGCCGACACCGACCACGTAGTCGGCGGCGGTGAGGTCGAAGTCGCTCTCGGCGGCGCCTTGCTTGCCGGTGACCTTGATGGGGCCGGCTTCGCCAGTGAGCTTGAGTTCCGTGCCGTGGTCGTCGGCGTCGGTCTCTTCGAAGGTGCCTGCGGTGGCGGTGGCCACGAGGCGGCCTTCGATCTGGTACGTGGCCATGCTGTTCCCGGACAGCACAAGGCGCTGGACGGTGAGTCCGCCGTCATTGCTGATGGTCTGGATGTCGGCGGCGTAGGAGGCATCCACGAGGGCCGCGACGCGGGCGGCGATGTCCTTGCCGAGCTTGGTGGAGCCGATCAGGACGACATCGATGCCGTTGTCGTTGATGGCGGCCGCCATGGCGTTGGCGATGGTCATCGGGTCGCCGTCGGGCAGGCCGCTGCGGTCGATGCTGTACAGTTCGCCCAGTTCACCGGCCTTCTTGCGAAGTTCACGGCATAGGGGGTCGAAGTCGGACCAGCCGAGGACCTTCACAGTGCACCCTCCTTCTTGAGGGCGGCCACAAGATCAGTGACAGCATTGTCGCCGTCCAGGATGATGCGCTTGCGGTCCTGCTTGGGGGCCTTGTTGTCGGTCTGCACCATACGGCGGGCGATGTCGGCGTCGGCGACGCCCAAATCAGCGCTGGTGACGGTGCGGATGGGCTTCTTGCCGGCCTGCAGGATCTGCATGAGGGCGGGGAGGCGGGGGTGGTTGATCTCGTCGTTCATGGCGCAGGCGACGGGGAGCGGGACCTCGACGATCTCGCTCTGGTCTGCGTCACGGACAGCGGTCAGGGTGCCGCCGTTGATGCCGGTGATGGACTGGGTGTTGTAGATGCTGGGCATGCCGAGTTCGGCAGCGACGCGCAGCACGACTTCGCCAGCCACGCGGTCCAGGGATTCGGTGGCGCCAAAGCCGGCGTCGGCGCCGTCGGCCTTGATGGCCGCGGCGAGCACCTTGGCGATGCCCCGACCGTCGGTCTCGGGGCCGTTGATGACGACCGCCTCGTCGCAGCCCATGGCCAGAGGCTCCTTGATCAGGTTGGCGCCGTTGGGGCCGGGGTTGTACGTGTACGCGACGATCTTGGTCGCCTGCCCGGCTTCCTTCAGCTTGACGGCGGCTTCGACGGCGTGTTTGTCGAAGTCACTGACCTTCCAGGGAAGACCCGCCACCTTGGGCTCTTGGGTCGCCGGGTCGATCTTGAGTTGACTGACGTCCGGGGACATCTTCACAAGGACCGCGATGGATACCATACAGGCCAGCCCACAGGGGCGGGCGTCAAAAGGGTTCGTGGGGGAGAAGGGCTCGATGCGTCATTCCTTCGACAGCGCCCAGGCCGTGGCCAAGGCGGTGTGCCCGAGGTCCGCGTCAAGTGGATCGCTTAGCGGTTGCCGATGGCGATGATGTTGCCGTCGGGGTCCTTGCACCAGGCGGAGACCCAGTCTCCGTCGCGGGCGATGCCGTTCTCGGTCTTGAGGCCGGGCAGGTCGTAGTCCTCGAAGGTGACGCCGTGCTCGCGAAGGGCGTTGATCGTGCCCTCCACATCAGAGACCTTGAACGCGCACACGGTGTTGGTGGCGCGGGGGGGTTCGTCTCGCAGGTAGATGTAGAGGCGGGTGTTGCCTCCGGCGGCGAACTCGAGGCCGCGCTCATCGGATTCCGTGCACGGTAGGCCGAGGTGTTTCTCGTAGAATTCTCGGCAACGCTTGAGGTTCGTCGTGGTCAACGTGCAGGAGACCGGGGCAGAGGTGAGGAGGTGGCCGGAAGTGGCGCTGGCTTGAGCCATGCGAGCCCACAATGCGTTGCCAGCATGCCGGTTTCCCTCAAGAAACGCGGCTACAGGATGGTGGTCCATCCCGTGGCTGCTTGCCGGACCTGGTCTTGCATCAGACGCAGCATCAGGCCACCATCGGCGGCCTCGCTCGCTGCAGCCTCGGGGCCGTAGTCGAAGACCATGGTGATACTGGCGTCTTCCAGCAGTGCTGCATCCCGGTGCCAGGTCGCGACCCAGCCGTCGGCGCCGATGGTGAGGCTGCCGAGGTCTGCGAGGGTGAACCCTTCGCCGTCGGCGGCGGACCTCTCGACGCTGGTGCCCACGTCATCGGTGATGCGCAGGGTGCCCCCGAGGGCGGCCGGGTTGGCTGCGTTGATGGTGATCGTGACGTCCTGCAGGCCAACGGCGCTGCTGAGGGGGATGGCGGCGCTGGTGCAGGTGTTGCTGTCTGGCAGGGCGCTCAGGACGACGTTGCCGCAGGTCAGTTCCACCGTCGCTTCGTAGTCGGCGGCGATCATCATGCTGTCCATGGCCTGCACGACGCCAGCCGGGCTCATGGCCTGGGCCACGACCTTGTAGAGGCCGGGCTCCGTGAACGTGGTGCTGAAGGTCTGGCCGATGCCGTCGTCCACGAGCACACCTTGGGCATTGGAGATGGTGTAGCGCACGAAGTCCTGGGCGGGGATGGTCGGGTCGGCGCCCACGGCGAATGCGACCGTGTTGTCTTTGGCGACGTTGAACTCGGCCTTGTCGGCGGAGATGCTGATGTCGTACGCGCCGGTGGGAATGGGGCCGGCCTGCTTGATCGGCTTGGCGCCGTCAAGGAACGCGGCGATGCCGGCGGCGTCCAGTTCAGCGTCCTCTTCAAGGGTCATGCCGGACAGTTCCTTGGTGAAGTCCATGGCTAGGCGCATGTGGTTCTCCATGGCGCTGCCTTCGATGGTGAACTGCACGTCGACGGTCATGTCGATGCTGGCACTGTCGCGCACGACGTTCATGACGTCCTCTGCGTAGTATGTGTGGCCGATGCCGTCGAGCACGATGCGGACGGTGACATCCTCTGCACCTTCGGCTTCCATCTGGCCGCGGATCGCCTGGCCAAGGGCGTCTCCGGGGGGCAGGCTGAAGCGGTGCTCGATGTGGATGGCGTCCATGGTGATGTTCATGACGTCGACCGTTTCCTTGCCAAGGACCCGGGACTTGACCAGCATGGTCGCTTCACTGTCCGGGATGCCGAGCTCCATGTGGTTGGCCCATGCCTTTCCAGCAAAGAGCGGGAAGTCGATGTAGGGGTCCAATGGCGTGCTGTCCCCGACCGCGATATCCGTGGTGGTCAGCCGGCAACCTGGGTCGCAGCGCTGGGCCTGGCGGGTGGTCACATCAAACGCGGCCAGGTCGGCCTTGCGGATGGCCACCGGGGCCTTGCCGAACGCCGCTTCGGGCGTCGAGGTGAAGCTGGAGGCGTTGCGGGCCTGCGCGATGTGGGCGGCGCCGATGTAGTGGCTGCCGTTGGGTCCGAAGGAGGTGTTGAGGATCTGTATCGCGAACAACGGGGCACGGGGGAGGTCCTCGGATTCGTCCACGTCTCCCATGGTCTCGCCGTCCATCATGGTGCGGGCGGTGATGTGGAAGGAGCCGAGGCCGTCGTATGCGTAGGCATAACCGGCCTTGATGGCCGGGGCCTCCACGGTCCCGAAGTCCTGGAGCTCTTCCGTGCCAGCGCATCCGGCCAGAGCGATCGTCATGAGTATGAGCGCCATGGCCCCACCTCGCAGCATACTGGCGACTCGGAACCGCCGTATTTAGGCCATGTGGGCAACGGGCTCTGGCGGAGCGACGGGTTGAAGCCCCAGGGGGGATGCCTAGCCACATGAGCCAAGTCGAAGCCCGCCTGGAAGCCCTCGGACACAGCGTGCCTGACGTCCCCAAGCCCGCCGCCAACTACGTTCCCTGGACCATCAGTGGCAACACCGTGTACGTCGCCGGGCAGATCCCGGTGGCCGGCGGCAAGATCCAAGCCACCGGCAAGGTGGGCGACGGGGGCCATGACATCGACGCCGCCAAGGGCATCGCGCAGATCTGTGCCCTCAACGTCGTCGGGGTCCTGAAGGCGGCCGCCGCAGAGGTCGACAAGACCCTGGATGATGTCCGGGTGGTCCGCATGAGCGGCTTCGTCAACACCGCACCCGGCTTCACCGACGTGCACCTCGTCACCAACGGCGCCAGCGACCTCATCGGCGAGGCATTTGGCAAGAACGGCGTCCACGCCCGCAGCGCGGTCGGCATGGCCGAGCTGCCGCTGGATGTTCCCTTTGAACTGGAAGCGATCGCCGAGTTCCTGTAAGCTCAGACGACGCCAATATCGAACTGGCAGGTGCCGTCGCAGTCCACGCGGAGCGTCCAATCTCCCGGTTGCAGGTCATCGGCCCGGCTCTGGTAGGACCAGCCACGGGCGTAGACCTCGTTGAAGTTCCACACTCCGGCCGTGGTGCCTTCCGGGTCGAGGATACGGAACGAGATCGCCTCATCGGTCATGAAATCCATGGCGATCTTGAGGTGCTCTGGCACGGCCGGGACTTGGAACGTGATCTCGTCGCTGTCGTCCACGAGTTCGCCACGGGCAGCCGCGGCCTTAGGGGTCGTCGGCAGGTGGGGCAACGATGGCACGGTGTTGTTCTCGTCGATGGCGACCGTGTAGATACACGGGCCTTCGCAACCGAACGTCAGCGTCCAAGTGCCTCCTTGGGTGTCCCACGTGGTGTAGCGCAGATCCTGGATCGCCACTTCACCAAAGAGCCCGAAGCCGTGTTGGGCCGAGGGCAACATCATGCCGCTGTAGGGTTCTCGGCGGGGCGGGCCCTGGAACGAAACGGCGAAGCCATCGTCGCTCTGCACGGCGATCAACAGGGTGTGTTCGCCGCTGTCCAACTGGATCTTCTCGGTCTGGCTGAACGCCTCCGTGGCCACCCCCGAGAAGCGATGGTCTGCGTCCAGGTACATGACGTCGGGGGCTGTGGCGCTGCCGGCACAGCCGGCCAACAGGAGAGTGCCCGTCACGGCCAGCAAAAGAAGGCTCCGCATGCCCAGGACCTGGCGCAAACGCACATGAGATTTCCGGGCGGGTCCTCGATTCCTGGGCATACCTTTCATATCCCTGACTCGAATATGTCCGGGTCCAAGGTGAACCCATGGCCTTCCTGCTCTCCGATGATGAAGATCTGATCGCCAAGACCGTGGCGCAACTCGCTGCGGCTTCTGGGCTCGATGCGGCCGCCGACCGCGACCGCCATGACCGCTTCCCCGACGACCTGTTGGCTGAGGCGGCGGGCCTTGGTCTGCTCGGCATGGGCCTGCCTGCCGAACTGGGTGGCGCCGGCATCACACCCACCGCATTCGCCCTCGCCGTCATGGAGATGGCACGGGTCTGCCCCAACACCGCCGCCGTATTGGCCGTCCACAACGGTCTGGGCCTGCGCTTGTTGGCCCATGGCTCCGAAGCCCAACGGGCCGGGGCTCTGGCGGGTGTCGTGGCGACGCTGGCCACCGAAGAGGCCCATGGCAGCTGGAAGCAGCGCCTCGGCACCGTCGCGACAGCAGACGGCGACGAATTCATCATCACCGGCATGAAGGTCTGGTCTCTCGGCGCTGCTGGCGCGGGTCACTTCATCGCCTTGGCCAAGGGCCCCGACGGCCCCACCTTCTTCCAGGTCCCTGCAGACGCGGAAGGAGTGACGTTGGGCCAACCTGAATCGTTGTTGGGTCTTCGTGCCGCCGGTATCCGGACCGTGTACCTATCGGATGTCCGCGTGGGTGCCGACGCGGTGATCGGAGAACCTGGCAAGGCTTTGGAGATCTGGGCCGAGGCGCAACCATGGCTCCAGGTCGGGGCTGCGGCCGCCATCATCGGGGCCACATCGGGCGCCTTCGAAGCGGGCAAGGATTTCGCCGCTAGCCGGGTGCAGTTCGGCAAACCCATCGGGACGTACCAAGCGGTCTCTGACACGGTCACCAGTATCGACATGCACGTGGCTGCCGCCAGGAGCCTCGTCCTGGAGGCGGCCGCGCACTTGGAATCGGATGACGCCGCCGCCTGGGCGGCTCGTGCCAAGGCGTTCGCCGTCGAAGTGGCCATCACCGCCACCCGTCAGGTCATCCGCGTGCAAGGTGGCACTGGCTTCATGCGCGAAGGGGGCAGCGAGCGCTTCGCTCGAGACGTCCGGGCTTTGCAGTTCATCGGCGAGCCGGTGGTCATGCAGCGGGATGCACTCAAGCGGCATCTGCTGGACGTGGACTTCGGACCGACGCCGTAGAGCGCCCAAACAGCGGCATTAGCCGCCCCGAAACCGCCATCTACCGGGCGGAGATGAAGCGCCGTGGACGACCTCAGCGAGCAGATGGAGGAGTACATCGAGACCATCTACCGCCTCGAGAGCAACGACCGCCCCGCCCGCACCGGGGAGGTGGCCAAGGAGCTGGGCGTGGCCCCTCCTTCGGTGACGGACATGCTCCAGAAACTCGAGAAGTCTGGGCACGTCACCTACGAGCCCTACAAGGGGGTCCTATTGACGCCGGCCGGCCGCGCCATCGGCAAGCAGATCCTGGGTCGTCACCGCATCATGCAAGCGTTCCTCCAGGAGGCGTGTGGCATGGAGCACAAGGCGGCACACGAGGCTGCCTGTGACATGGAGCACTTCATCCCGCAGGAGCTGGATGCCTGGATGGCTGCGTACTTGGAGAGGGAGATGGGGCAGCCCTTCGACCGCGACCGGCGGGTCAAGGATCAGGTCGGGGAGAGCGCCACCCCGTGAGGTTTCGGCTGGCCGAAACCTTATGACGGGCACCATTCTCAGGGGGTTTCGAGAGGCCTAAAATGCGCGTTTTCCTTACCATCGCCGTTCTCGCCATGACCACGATCGCCGGTTGCGTCGGCGACGATGACACAGTCCGGGTCGCCTTCGTCGCCAAGGACACCGCCACCGCTCCCCACGAGGGCCTAGACGACCTCGCCGCTTTCCTCGAAGACCAGATGGGTCGCCCCGTCGAAGTCTCGTTCTTCACGAGCAGCACCGCTGCCCTGCAAGCGGTCGCCGCCGGCCAAGCCGACGTCGCCTCCGTGGACGGTGCCGCTGCCTGGCTCGCCTGGCAACGCCTCGACCTGGACGCCATCGCCGCCGAGACCCGCAGCGACGGCCGCACCTTCTACAACGCCGCCGCCTGGGTCCGCCAAGACAGCGACATCATGGCCGTCGAAGACTTCGAAGGCCGCACCAGCTGCCACACTGGCGCCACCAAGAGCGCGGGCATGTTCATGCCCATGGGCTACCTCGTCAAGGAAGGCCTCATCGACGCCTCCCAGTACCCCGACGACATCTCCCAGGTTCAAGAGATGGCCAAGGACTTCTTCGCCGACCCCATCATCGGCGGCGCCTACAGTGGCTACAACGGCGCCCTCCGCTGCCTCAGCGAAGGCGTCGGTGACATCGCCTTCATCCGGGACACCACCCCCGCCGACGAATGCACCCCCGGCACCGACCGCCAAGCCACCAACAGCGACTGGTGCCTGGCCCTCGCCGACTACCGCGAAGTCGTCAAATTCGGCCAGGTCCCCGAACACGCCTTCATGGTCGGCCCCCACTTCAGTGCCGCCGACCGGGCTGACCTGCAGGCCGCACTCCTCGCCCTCAACGACAGCAACACCGGCCACGCCATCCTCGATGCCACCTTCGGCACCGGGGGCATCGCGGCCGTGACCACCGACAGCCACCTGGGCAGCTACGGCGACCTTATCGGTCGTCTGCCGGGCATCGTCGGCTACGCCGAGGCAGCATAGGGGCATGGACGCGCTCACGATCCAAGACCTCCGGGCCGGTTACCGCGGCCAGGACATCGTCAAGGGCGTGAGCCTTAGCCTAGCACCCGGCGACGCCGTCGCCATCCTCGGCTCCAGTGGAGGTGGCAAGTCCACCCTCCTCAAGGCCGTCGCCAGTCTCGCCCCCATCCACGGAGGCAGCATCGAGGTGCTGGGGCATCGTCTGCCGCAACGCCCCCCACGGGGCTCCGTCGGCTACATCCCCCAGCGCCTCGGCCTCGTGCGCCACACCTCCGTCATGGACAACGTGGAACACGGCGGCCTGCACGAAGCCAGCGCCTGGCAGAGCTTCCTTCATCGGGTCCCCGAACCGGTCGTCGAACGGGCCCACGCGGCCCTTGAAGCGGTGGGTCTGTCAGAGAAGGCAGACCAACCCATCTACCAACTCAGTGGTGGCCAACAACGCCGCGTCGCTGTCGCCCGGGCCCTCGTGCAGCGCCCCCGCCTGTTGCTCGCAGATGAGTTCCTGGGAGAACTGGATCCCCGCACCGCCGACAACGTGGCCCGTGCGGTCGGCCAGTTGCGCGAGACGGGCACCGCCGTGCTGTTCGTGGAGCACCAATTGGAGCAGGCCCAACGGGTCGCCGACCGGGTCTACCGGCTCGAAGACGGCCACCTGCACCCGGAGGTCATCCGTGGCGCGTAAGTGGCTCCTGCCCACCATCATCGTCGTCGGTGCCATGTGGGCCTGGAACGGCCTCGACATGAGCGCCGCTCGCCTCGACCGCGCCGCAGGCGCTGCGGCCAGCCTCGCAGGCGACTTTTGGCCAGCTGATTTCTCTCCCTTCTCGGTGATCTGGGAGGCCCTCGTGGAGACCATCCAGATCGCTTTGCTGGCCACGGTCTTCGGGACCATCTTCAGTGTCCCCATCGGCCTCATCGCCGCCAGGAACCTGTTCCCGCCCATGATCGCCACGCCGGTCCGCATGGTCGCCACCGCGGTCCGGGTGCTACCCGCCATCCTGTGGGCCATCTTTGCCGTCATCGTGTTCGGTCAAGGCCCCTTGGCCGGCGTCGTCGCCTTGACGTTCTACAGCGTTGGTTACCTCACCAAGCTGCAATCGGAGGCCATCGAAGGCATCCCCCGCGACGCCCTAGACGCCGTCCGGGCCATGGGTGCGCCCCGCTGGCAACAAGCCTGGCACGTGGCCCTCCCCGAAGCGGCCAACGCGTTGCGCAGCCAGGTGTTGTTCATGTTCGAGTACAATGTCCGCAACTCTGCCGTGCTTGGCATCGTCGCCGCAGGTGGCGGGCTGACAGGTACCGCCGTCTCCGTCTGGGCAGGCGTCGGTGATGTCGCCATTGCCGTCATCGCAGCCCTCTCCGGCGGCTTCGTTGAGATGGCCGTCGCCGCATTCCACGGTGGAACAGT
>JBFGSX010000044.1:0-9206 GCA_041566495.1 Thermoplasmatota archaeon | reverse complement strand
TGCACAAGTGCTCCGCACAGAGGTCCTGGAGGCGGACAAGTACAGTGCCCGCAGTTTCCTGGTCAACATGGAAGGCGTCGGCAAGACCTCCGCTGAGAAGTTCCTGGAGACCTTTGACGAAGCCAAGTTGCAGCGCATCGAACAGGGCTTCCTTGAACAGGGCGCCGTCGTCAAGAAGGTCTGCAAGCATGTGCTGACCCAATCCGCCTTCGCTCTTGGAAAGGGTGAGACCGACGAGCCGGTCACGGCGGACGTCAAGCGCCTGATCCGTCTACCGGGCAGCCTGCATGGCAAGTCTGGACTCCGGGTCATCACGATGACCCGGGACGAACTGGACGACTTCGATCCGTTCCTCCACGCCGTCGCCTTCGGTAGTGACGCCGTCAAGATGACTCCCCGCAGCGACCAGACCATCACCCTCCGAGGGGAGACCATCTCCGTCAAGGGTGGCGAGGAAACAGAGGTCCCCATGGCACACGCGGTCTGGATGTGCGCCCGCCAGCAGGGCACCATCTCGTAGGCACCATGGTTAAGCGCGAGGGCCTGGTCCGAGGCCCGTGGCGGATGAGCACGTCTCTTATGAGATGCTGCAGGACATGCTCCGGTCGGAGCGGCGTAGCAACAAGCTGACGCCAGTCCAAGCCCGCTTCTGGCATGACGTGCGCGCTTTCCTCGAGGAGGTCATGGCAATGTTCCGTGAGGAGCAACAGAAGGATCCCTTCAGCCGCCGCGTCATGATGGTCACGGACGAGGTCAAGCATGCCCGCAACGCCGCAGAGAGCATCTGGGCTCTGCGGGAACGCAAGATGAGCCTCTATGCCTTGGCCCAGGTCCGGGAGACCAGCCCCCAGCGCCCCGACGGCCTCACCGCCGAAGAGCAGCGCATCTACGATCACATCCTGGCCGCCCTGCAAGCGGGGCGGAAATCCATCATCGAGGGCGCCAAGATGCCCGAGCCAGGCAAGGCGCCCAAGCCCATCGAAGGGCCCCCTGAGCCACAGATCGGTCAAGCGGTCAAGACGGCGCCCCCCGCACCCGACCCGGAGCCGGCGCCCCTGCCCCGGGAGACCGGCCTGCCCGAACCCGAGCCAGAGCCGGAGCCGACGGTGGTACCTGCGGACACCCCCGACGTGCCGCTCATCACCATCAAGGCACTCTCGGACATCCCTGCCTTCGTCGGGCCGGACATGCAGACCTACCTGCTCAAGCAGGGAGATGTCGCCACCGTCCCAGAACCCATCGCCAAACTCCTTGAAAGGCGCAAGAAGGCAACGGTCCTTCAGGTCTGAAGGCCAAGCCCTTAAGCCGGCTACCCCTGGCTGGTGCATGGAGCATTCCTCGCAGGAGGCGCGCCAGGAGCACGAGTACCCCGAACACCTCGGTGGCGAGATCGCCGCGAGCGTGTACTACTCGAACCATGACCTGCGTGAGATGTTCAGCCGCGAGAACGCTGAACGCCGCCGCCAAGGCGGCAAGATGCTGCGCAAATTGTTGACCGCCCAGCAGGACAAGAAGTGCATGTCCCAGATGGTCAAGGTCCGGGAGCGCTTCGTCGTCTCCAACAACGACGACGTCATCCTGGCATGGGTCAAGATGCAGATCGAAGCCGACAAGGCTGAGGGCATCCACGAAGACTTGATCTCCGTGGCTCAGCGCGTCAACATCCCAGAGCGCACCGAGCCCTGGGACGACGAAGCAGGCCACTGAACGCGGTTCCGCCAGACGTTCGCTGCTCCCAGCCGCAGGCTTGGCGGGTGGCGATGAGAAAGAGGGAGGAAGGGCGTGCCGGTTGATCACTGTCGGCGGCGGCTTACTGCGACGTACGCCATCAAGCCGAGCCCGATGGCCATGCTACTGGCCAAAACGGTGCCAAAGTTGGGGATGGCTGTCGTCTCGATGTAGCATTCGAGTAGGGGTCCACTCTCTCCCCACATGACCACCCAATACTCGTAGACGCTGCCGATGGTGGTGTTTTCGTCAAGGTATCCTGTGGCGTCGCCCGGCAAGGTAGCAATCTGGACCGGGTCGTCGCCGACGAGGCTGCGGTAGATTCGGATCTGTCCGGTTCCGTCGATGGGTGTGAATCCGAGGTGGATGCTTCCGCCTTCAAGCGCGGTGGCGATGAGATCGATATCCTGGCATGTCGGAACCGGTTCCTCAGGGACCGTCGCTTCGGCGCGGCACGGTTCCAGCGGGGCTTGCTCGAACGATGGGTGTGCGGCGTAGACGTGAAGTTGTCCCGACACCGTGTTCTCGTCTAGGTACGAAGTGGCTGTGTTTGGCAACACGGCCACGCTGACCATGAGTGGGGAGGCGCCGATGCCACGGTAGATCTCAAGGAAGTCCAATGCGGGTAATGCGTTGAACGTCAACAGGATGGTGCCGTTGTCTTGCAATGTGGCCGCGAAATCCAGGTCTGTGCATTCGGGAGCCACGTAGGGCACGAAGATGCTCGTGCTGCATTTCTCGCCCGTCGCGGCGGTGATCCGATACTCGTTCAGGCTGCCCTGGACCGCGGCGCTGTCGATGTCGATGATGCCATCGACATTGACAAGCTTCGTGACCCCTAGGCTCTGCCAGCCCGATCCAACATTTCGCTCCACGTCAAAGGGAGTCCCCACAGGTGATGCTACTGTGAGGGTGACTTGTTCGGGCCCGGTCTGCGTTGCCACGAGGTTCACTCCTTGGCAGAACTGTCCGGGGGGATTGTGGTTCGGGTTGTGGACCCCCGTCGCTGGTGTGATGGTCATGAGCGTGGCCAACAAGAGGCCGGCGATCAGGATGGTCTTGGTTCGCATGGTTGGATTCCTGGTGGAGCGTTGTGCCACCAGGGGGATGCTCAACGGCGGCGACCATAACCGCCAAGGGACAATGCCGGCCTTCCAGGGGAAGATGGGGTGAGGTGAGGCTCTACCTCAGTGACGGCGCCGGGTAGCCCCGTAAGCCAAGATGCCCAGCATGGACGCGAAGCCCGCGGCCAAGCCGGTGCCAAAGACCGGAATCTCCGTGATGGCCACGACACATTCGGTTCGTTCTGCCCCTTGGACTTGGGCCCAGAATGTGTACTGGGCTGCTCCATCAGGTGGCGCGTCCATGGTGAACGGGTTCTCAGGGTCGAGGGCGGAGACGAATTCCAGATCGTCGCCGCTGCCGCGGAAGACCGAGATACCGACGCCCGGGTGCTGGGGGGCGGTGCCAAGCCGCACGGCTCCCGTAGGCTCGACCTCGGCGCGGGGGGCCAATTCGTCACAGGTGGGGGCGGGTCGATCAGAGACGCAGCGGAACGCCTCGTCTGGAGGGATGTCGACGGTGATCTCCCAGTACCGGGGCACGTGCCCACCCAGATCACTACCCGCCCCGAAACCCGCCTTGGACTCCTCGTTGCACTCGACCACGATGCGCGGCACGTGCAGGTGATCCTCCCATTCGGGGCCGGGTGGAGGCAGGTCCAACCAGGGTTCGTGTTCCCCCAGGTTGCAGAACTGGCCTTCGTCTGAGTGCCCATCTTCGTAGGTGATGAACACGCCTGTGCACGGTGTCACGGTGTGGGTCGCCGAAACTGGCAAAGCGCTCAAGGAACCAGCCATCAACACCAACCCGGCCAAGAAGCCAAGGCGCCGCGTGTTCGTCATGGGATCACATCACGGCGAAGTTCCGGGCAGAGGTCGGCAACGTCGCCGACCAGATGTGTTCGTGGAGACACGCAAGAACGTCCAGGGACGAAGTTGGTGGCCAGTCGGCAGGCCCGATTCGCCCTGGTTGAAAGGCTTGGGGTGGGTCGGCCTGGCCGATGGTCAAAACAAGAAAGAAGGGGAAAAGGGTCAGTGGCTCCGCTTAGGACCGGCGGCGGGCGCCGACGTAGGCGAGCATGCCGAGTCCGATGGCGAGGCCGCTGGCCAGGATGTTGCCGAAGACGGGCACGGAGGTGATCTCCACGTGGCAGGTGTCCAGGACACGGCCGTCCTTGACGATCTCGACGGCGTAGTGGTAGGACATGCCGATCTCGGTGTCGTCATCGACGAATTCGGTCGCGGTGGACGGAGCCGTCGCGAGCGGGGCAAGATCGCCGCCGCCGACGGCCTTCCAGATGCGGTACTCGTCCGCCATGGGCAGCGCGTTCATGGTCAGGCGGATGGATCCCCCGTCAAGGGCCTCGGCTTGCAGGTTGAAGTCGTCGCAATCCGGTTCCTCAGGGACCTCGAATGGCGTGCCGCAGGTCTTGTCAGGCTTGTCTTCCTTGTCGCTTTGCTTGACGATGTAGAACTGCTCGACCAAGTGCCCTGCGAGGTCACCCTTTTGATTGACGCCTTCGGGGAACTCATCGGAGCAGGAAATGTGCAGTTCCGGCACATGCCCATCCTTGACATTGTTGCTGTCATGACACGTGCCCTCCATGATGTGTCCGTCGTCGAACAGGAACTTGTAGTCGATACACTTGTCTTTGCCGGCGGACGCCGGGGTGCCTGCCATGGCCATCGCCAAGACGAACATTCCCGTGATCATCACCAGTTTTGTTTTCGTTTTCATGGTCTCTTCCTGGGGTCGCCGAGACCCGTCTCCGGGTCGTAGCTCCTCCAAGCAACCATGTGCTCGGGGCCAAGGATAACCGTCAAGGGACACCTTTGCAGACGAAGTTGAAGGGCCCATGGACGACTGGGTCGGTCGCGGGCTCGGGCCTCCAGACGGGTCAGGCGTTCGACATCTGGGGCCGGAGGACGGCGGGGCCGCGGATCTCTTGCGTCACCAAACAGACGAAGAGTGGAGGGAAGGGGAGAAGGGTTGGCGATTCAGCTTAGAACCGGCGGCGGGCGCCGACGTAGGCGAGCATGCCGAGTCCGATGGCGAGGCCGCTGGCCAGGATGTTGCCGAAGACCGGCACCGAGGTCACCTCGATCTTACAGTAGAAGCGGGGGCCGTCGGAGTCAGGGTACCAGACCTCCACTTTGTAGGCGTACGGCGTGCCGATCACGGTGTCCTCATCGAGGTACTCCTCGGACGTGTTGGGGACACCACCGATGAACTCGTAGCCATCCCCGGAGTCGCGCAGGATGCGGACGCCGCGAGCGTCGTCGGGCAGGTTGTAGGTCAGGTGGATGGCTCCGCCTTCAAGGGCGTGGGCTTCCAGGTCGAATTTCTTGCAGGGGTCGCGGGGGGGCTTGCAGGGGTGGTCGCCGTTGCGGCCCAAGGCTTCGACGTCGCCATTAGGCTCGCAGGGGGGGCGGCAGTGCTTTTGGCCTTCGACGCCAAGGGGCAGCACTTCGCCGTTAGGTACGCAGGGCGGGTGGCAGTGGCGGCGTTCTCCTTGCGTCTGGACTGTGTCCTCACCGTATTCCCGGGGAATGCAAGGGGGCTTGCAGGGGTTCTGGCCAATGTGCTGTGCGTCAACGGTGTCACGGGGTAGGCACGGGATGCACGGCAGTAGAGTGGCGCTGGTGACAATGACCGGGTCAAGGTCGCACGGGGGTAGGCACGGCAGTTGCAGATCCGCCGGTTGGGTGTCTCGGGGAATCGGGCACGGCAGACAAGGTAGATCGGGCCCGTGGAGGATTGAAGGATCTTGGTCGCAAGGGAATGGGATCGGTCGGATGTTGTTGTTCTCCGCTTGGGCAGGTGCAATGCTCAATGTCAATGCAACAAACATCAGGCCCGTGAGCGTGGCCATGGTGCTTTTTCGATTCATCGTATCTTTCCTGGTAGGTGCTCCCGAGCGGGGGCGCATCACCAACAAAGACTCCCGCCCGCAGGCCACATAACGGTCCGGGGACATGTTTGGGCGCAAGTTTGGGACCAGGATTGGGAACAAATCTGGCGGCCCTTCCCCCCATGCACCACGGGCCGCAGCACCCCGCAACCTGGCCCCGCATCGCTCTTATACCACCCCTTTGTCGGCAATCTTGCCTCTCCACCTTTCACCACGACACCGGATCGATAGACCGGAAGCACGTGACGGAGCGGCGGGTGATTCACATGAAGCTTCCCCGCAACACAAACCGATACTGCCCGAACTGCAAGAAGCACACGGGCCACGAGACGCAGCGCGTCAAGAAACGCCGTGCTTCCGAACTGAAATGGGGTCAGCGCCGTTTCCGCCGCGCGACCGCTGGTTACCGTGGTTTCCCCCGTCCGAAACCCGAAGGCCGCGAAAAGCCCACCAAGCGTATCCTGCTCCGCTTCCAGTGCTCGGAGTGCAGCAAGATGCACATGCCGGTCGCCAAGCGCGCCAAGAAATTCGAGCTCACGGAGTGATCTAGATGGCTTCCAAATTCCTCAAAGTCAAGTGCAGCGACTGCGGTAACGAGCAGGTCATCTTCCAGCGTGCAGCCACCGTCGTGAACTGCCTCGTCTGCGGTGCAACCCTCGCTACCCCGACTGGCGGCTCTGCCCGCCTAACGGGCGAAGTCGTCGCCACGCTCGAATAAGCGGCTAAGCCGTGCCCGGTTCGCCGGGTTCCTTTTCCCTTCATCCCTTTTGCTTTGCGTCTCGCTTCTGCGCCACGGCGCACGCGATGACCAATGCCATCCACAAAGCTCCAGCCGGTGTTTTCTTGCCAGGTTCGGCGGTGGCGAAGACTTCGCTTGGAATGTCCACTACTGACTCATCTACAATTACCAGGCGCAGCACAATTATAGCTCCCAATAACGGGTCGTCGTTGTCCGTTACTACCACAGCCCACGAGAATTTTTCGCCGGGGGCTGCATCGAGAGGCACATTGGCACCAACGCGGAAATCCAGCTGCCCCTCCGAAGCCAGATTGACATTCTTGGTTGAAAACATGAGCCACGGCGGCGCGCTGCCGCTTAGCGATACCGTGGCCCGGCGCTCGCTTGCGAGGTGGTTGACCAAGTGGAGATTCCAGGTTACCGTGTCGCCGGGATTGGCCTGGCGTTCCCTTTGACTTGAAGTCAGCGCAATGCCACCCACGTTAAGAAACGCGTCATCCAGCGGATCCTGGTAGTCGACAAGGGGCAGTGTAACGGTGCTGCTCGACACCTCGATGAATGGTGCGGCTTCAACCTCGTTGGTCAAAGGAATCTCCGGGCTATAGGTAGCTGTACGCAACATGACCTCCAACACTAGCATGGATCCTTCTGGAGGGCGAATCACGTCCAGGCCATTCGCTATGGGACCAGCCCAGTCCACGGACGCCGCTGTGCTGGTCAATTGAACCGGCATGCTCGGGGATTGGAAAACCAAAGTCTGGTTGCTGCCCGTCTCCACAAAAAGCGCGAATGTGGCAACCGCATCTTGGTCAACGCCACTGCCGATTTTGATTTCCGTTACGGCATTTTCGCCAGCCACGAAATCTAGCCCGGGCCCAAGCTGGGGGCTTAGGGGTATTCGAGCTCGCCAAAGCGTGTGGTCGGCCGCGATTTCCGAGGCGGCGATGGCTATGGGCTCGTCGCTGGCCGCGTCATCATCGCCCCACGGGAGCGTGTTCATCCATGCTTCCGATTCTTGCGAATCAATCCGAGCTTGCGCCGCTTCATTGACGGCGCGCGAGTGTAGGAACATCGTCGGATGATGGCCGCTGACCAGTGGTACGCGGAGCCAATGCACACCCAAGGTCAAGGATGCGGCATCCTCACCGTCGCTGCTGGCAAGCGCGACGTCGAACGTTTGCGTCACGCCATGCTCGTGGCGGAACGGCACGCTGACAATCACCGGCAGGCGGACTGACGCCCCCGCCGGGACGGACACGTGGGCAGGGGCGGTTGCGTTCCACGCCGGATCGAGGTTTTCGATAACTAGGCTAGCCGCAATATTTTCATCGCCCAAGTTCTTGAGCGTTAGATCGTACACGTATGTGGCCGCCTGGCCGTTGCTCAGGCGGATTGGCGTCTCGGCCATAAGACTAAGATCTCCCTTGTTTTTGTCACCGCTTATCATGGCGAATTGGCCGTACGTTCCCGTATCCGGGGCGCGGTCGATGACGCCGCCAATGGCGTCGCCCGCCACCGTCACAACACGGCGTTCGTCACCCGCCTGTACTACGATATTATCCACAACATCGCCAGCGCGAAGCCAGATACCACGTTCATCGAGTAGCGAATTGCGCGGCACTTTGGCAAAGATCTCGTTGCCTTCAACAGCTACCTCAATGCTTGACAGGCATTGATAACGTGTGGCGATTGCCAAGTACAAGCTCCAGCCTTGGCAAGTGCCGTTGCCCGCCGAGGAGACGAGATAAGCAACCGAACCTCGTTGCATGTGGACAAAATAGCGGGCCGCCGGACTGGAATCGACGGCACCGGCGAACTTCACGGAGATTCCCAAGTACTCCGGGCCGAGATCCTCGAGATTCATCTCAAGTACGTCGACGTGTGCAAACCCCGTCAACGGCAAACCACCGGGATTGGTAGCCGTGTCGTCGGCGGGGTCGGTCTCCGGATAGGCCCCGGCGGTAGAAATGGCCAGCAGCAGGGCCACGAGAATATGGATTACCAGTCGCATGGCCGAGCGAGGATTGGGCTCTGCGTAAATCATCGTTGGGGCGGCCTACGGGCAGGGAAGGTAGGCAGGAACTACCGTGGGTGGGCCGCCTCCGTAAACGCTTATGATGGCACCCCCGCAGCTTGCGCCATCATTCCAAGCCCAGATAACGACGCCGTACACATGTCCGTTGCCATCGTCGACTATGATGGGCGCGGACAGACTCCAGTGATCAAGGTCTGAATTGACGCCGCCGCACCAGGGCACGGTGGCGACGACCGGACCAGAGTTATCGTGGTACGATGCTATGAAACACCCGCCGGCATCCTCGACCGTCGCGCTTTACTCATAGCATACTTGTAATTCCCCCGTGAGGAGGACGACAGTCCTGCAGTTGGCAGGCGTCTGGGCATCCGGATTATCCGCGACACCAATAGGTGTCATCATTAGGCTGGTTAGGGCAAGCGTCGTGAGTACGAATAAACCACGCATGCCCCCAGAGACCCCTCCCCGGTCATTTCTAGTTTTCCCTTGCTGGATAGTAAATGCGGTCTGCTAGGTCCCCAGGGCGAGGCGCAGCTGTGATGTCTAGATTTTCCGCCTGAGCCGTTTACTTTAGCCGGCATTTTCTTGGTTGTGGCCATGTTAATTGATGCTGCGTTTAGGGGATATGATTTTTGTCAGCTTCGCGGTATGAACCGTAGCGACTGGGGTTCCTTCAAGCAAGGTCTCAGCGCACATTTCGAACCCTCCGTCCCCCGTCGTTATATCGTAGG
>JBFGSX010000043.1:0-9367 GCA_041566495.1 Thermoplasmatota archaeon | reverse complement strand
TCTTCGCCGATGCTGGTGGAGTCCAGGATGAACTCGGCGACGTCCACCGGGGTGCGCAGATCCGGGGCGTCGGGGTTCTTGGATTCCCGGCGGCGACCTTCATCAAAGGGGAAGCCGAAGACCGCAAGGTTGCAGTCGAAGGCGAAGCAGAGGGGTGCGACGCGGGCGAGGTTGCGCCGCATGATGTCGTGGAAGCGACGAGGGTCGTACGAATTGTAGAGCCCGAGGGTCAAGCGGCCGGCCACGGAGCTTCGAAACCGAGGCGGGACTTGAGTGCGTCGGGCATCAAACGACGGGTGGCGTGCAGCGCCAGTTGGGTGCTAGCCGTATTTTGGTAAGCAAGAATTGGGCCCTCCCCTCGTATTGCTGCCGGCCACCCGTCGAGGGATGTGCTGTGGGGTCGCTCCTATTGAACGGTTCGGGTGTCGGCGCCTAGCGGCCCAGTTCGAAACGAAGGGCTTCTTCCAGGCCGGGGTGGGCGAACTTGTAGCCGGTCTTCTGCAGGACGCTCGGGCTGAGTTGTTGACCGAACTCGAAGAGTTCCTTGCCCATCTCCCCGAACATCAGGCGCACGGCCGGCTTGGGAAGGGGCGCGAAGGAGGGCCTGTGCAGGACCTTGCCGAGGGTCTTGGCGAAGTCCTTCTGCCGCACGAGGCCGGGCGCCACCATGTTGACGGGTCCTTTGATGTCGTTGGCAAGAAGGTGTTGCATGGCGTAGATCTCGTCGTCGATGTGGATCCAGGGCCACCATTGTTGACCCCCGGCGATGGGGCCGCCCGCTCCGAGTTTGGCGACGCGGAGCAAAGGGGGCAGGGCGCCGCCTTCGGCGCTCAGTACGATGCCGGTGCGGGGGTGGACGACCCGGATGCCGGCGTCTCGGGCGGGATCCGCGGCGGCTTCCCATTGATCCACCAGTTCCGCCAGAAAACCGTCTCCCATCGGGCCGGTCTCATCGACGGGTCCCGGGTGGTCGCCGTAGTAGCCGATGGCACTGGCAGAGACGAGGGTCTTGGGGGGTTCGTCAAGGCCGGCCAGTCCTTCGCAGAGGCGGCGGGTGGCTGGGACGCGGCTATTCCAGATGCGTTGCTTGGTGGTGGTGGTCCAGCGCTGGGCGATGGTCTCTCCGGCCAGGTGGACGACGGCGTCCAGGCCGTTCCACGGGGCCGGGTCGTCGATGCCGTGGTCCGGGTGCCAAGAGGGGCCGGACGCGCTGGTGGATCCACGGGGCACCCCTGTGACGGTGTGGCCTTGGGTCTTGAGAAGCGACGTCAGGTGGCTGCCAAGGAGCCCGGAGGCTCCGGTGATGGCGACGTGTTGGGGCGTCGCTGTGTGGGATAGGTCGTGGGTCATGCGTTCGTGCCTCCAGGCAAAGAGCCGTTCCAGACGTCGCCTCGTGCTGCGGCCGGCCACTAGGCGCCCGAGGGCACCGAGGGGCAGTTCGTAATCGACGTGGTCGGACAAGACACTGTGGGTGCCCTCCGGGATCGCGGTGTGGGTGTGGACCCAGCGCCGGAACGGGCCTTTGACCATGTGGTCTTGGAAGCGCAGCGCCTCCGCGGGAGTATGGCGGGAGACCATCTTGATGGGGATCCCCGCGAACCGACCCCGTAGCGTCACGTCGCCTCCGTGCTCGACGTCGCCCGTGCGTCGGATGACCCGAGTGCCTTCCCAGGCGGGAGCGAGTCGTTCGAAGGCGCCCGGGCGGAGGTGCCAAGCCATCAGCTCCTCCGCGGAGACGGGCATGGGGCTGCGTCGCTCAAAAGTGGCCACAGACCGGTACCCGTCTGAGGGGCCCTTAGGGCTTCGCCTTACTTGTCAGCGGGGATCTGGCGGACGCGGCGCATGGACTTGGCGGCGGCTTGCCAACCGGCGATGCGGCGTTCGGTGATCTTGGTGCCGATGACGTTGACCTCGAGGCTGTCGAGGTAGTCGTTGACCTGGTCGGCGAGCCGGGAAGGGCTGCGGCGCTTCAGTTCGTCGATGCCTTCGATGCCTGCGCGGGCAAGGGCTTCAGCGTATTGGGGACCGATGCCGCTGACCTTCATGAGTTGGGCCATGCTCTGCCAGGTCTCGATGGTCTTCATCGGGACGTCGATAGCGGTGCTGAGTTTAGCGGGGTTCTCGTAGCAGAGGCGGCCGGTGGTCTCGATGCCTTGGGCCTTGAGCTTGGCAGCGTACACAGCGCCGATGCCTTCGACGTCTTCCACTGGGTGGTCGTCGCCGCGGTAGTCGTAATAGGCAGACTCCGCTGGGACGGTGTGCGTCGCACTGGCGGTGCGGGACGTGTAGGCGCGAGTGTAGCTGGTGGTCCGGGTGGCGCCCTTCTCTTCTTCGAAGCGGCGTTCCAGTTCGGACATGAATTCGGCGCCGGTGCCGGCAGCCTTGCGGGCAGGCGGGGCGACCAGAGGCGCTTCAGCGAGCGCTTCCGGTTCGTCTTGCCATTCTTCGCTGGGCTCTTCCCAGTCGTCGGCGGCTTGGCGCTCGGGGACCACGAACGTAGCGGAGCCGACGTCCGAGGGGCCTGCAAGAAGGGTGCGGAGCTTGAGGCGGGCACCGTTGTCGTCGAGGCGGATGTAGTCGTTGACGTACACGCCGCCTTCGGCGTTGAGCGGGAAGTAGAAGGAGAACGTCAAGGGTTCTTCTTCGCCACCCCAGGCACGGCGGGCGACGGGGAGCGTCCAGACATCGTAAGCGACCATGTCGTCTCCGACGTCTTCGAACGCGGGTTCCATCTCCATGGCCTCTTCGGGGGGCAGGAAGTACGGCGTCTCGGCTTCGGCCTCTTCGGGTTCGTCGCGAGCGGCGCGGACGCGGCTGCGGACGACGAGGAGGATGATCAAGACGATCAAGACCAAGCCGAGGAGCACGGAGACACCTACGGCTAGGGCACCGGTACTGTCGGTTCCGGGCACTCCGCTGACCTGATTCGCGCGCGCAAACACGACGAAGTAGAAGGCCAGCACAGAGACCAGGGCGATAAGGAAGAGCAACGTACCTACGACGCGCTTGGCAGACCCAGCCATCACAATCAATTTCTTCGATGTCGAGCGTCGTTTATCTCTTTACTGATTGGCGACCCACTCGGCAAACGCCCTCGCGGCCTGTCCTCGATGGCTGATGGCGGTCTTCTCTTCTCCTGTCAGTTGGGCGAAAGTACGGGTCTCGCCATCAGGGATGAAGATGGGATCGTAGCCGAAGCCATGGTCGCCGGCGGCTCGGTCGGCGATGTGGCCCTTGACCGTGCCTTCGAAGTGGTGGGGGTGGCCTTCTTCGTCCACGTAGAGCAGGTTAGCGCGGAAGGCGGCCGTGCGGACCTCCTTCTCTACCCCTTCCAAGAGGCGCAGGATGCCTTCGTTGCCGATGGTGTGGAACGCGTAGCTGCTGTAGACGCCAGGAAAGCCATCGAGCGCGGAGACGAACAGACCGGCATCTTCCAGGATGAAAGGCGCCTCGAGGCCCGTGGCCATGAGGTAGCCCGCGCCTGCTTCGGCGACGCCCCGCAGTTCGTCGTGTTGGATCTCAGGGTAGCCGCGGCTGTCCTGGATGACGGCGATGCCGAGGGGGTCGAGGACTTCGCGCATCTCTTCGACCTTGCCGGGGTTACCGGTCACGAACGTGATGCTGTCAGGGCGGGCCATGGGCCGGCCACCCCCTCCATGGGTTTGAATGCTGGCGCGACACGCACGGTTGATAACCGAGCAAGCCGACTTGGGGCCGTGTCCCGAGACGTCCCCCAGCCTCCTTCGGCCGGCTCATGGGTGGAGATCGACAGCAGCTGCTTGCAGGCCAACATCGAGACCTTGCGGGACCAAGTGGCGCCATCTCGCTTGTGCATGGTGGTCAAGGGCAATGCGTACGGACACGGATATGATCCGATCGTGCCGTTGGCCGAAGCGGCAGGCATCCGCCAGTTCGCGGTGTTCAGTGCCCGGGAAGCCCACGGATTCTTGCAAGCCAGCGACGGCAAGAGCCGACTCATGGTGATGGGTCACGCGGCCCATGAGAACCTAGACTGGATCGTCGAGCAGGGAGTCGAGCCGTGGCTCAATGACCCAGACGATTGGCCTGTCGTGCAAGCGGCGGCGAACGCCCAGCAGCGGGTCGTCCGGATCCACTTGGAATTGGAGACCGGCATGCACCGCACAGGCCTCACGCCCGAGGATGGCCTGCGCATCGCCCAGGAGATCGCCGCTGGCCCATTCACGGAACTGGCCGGCGTCTGCACCCATTTCGCCGGCCGAGAAGTGCTCGATGATGCGCCTCGCATGGACCGCCAACAAGACGTGTTCGACGCATTCATCCAAGACCTAGAGGCGGCCGGCATCGACCCCGGACTGCGTCACATCGCCAGCACCGCCGCCGCGTTACTGGACCCTGAGCGCCGACTGGACATGTGCCGCATGGGCATCGCCTTCTATGGCCTATGGCCAAGCGAAGAGGTCTACCAGGTGCTGGACGAACGGGGAGACCTGCCCTTGTTACGCAATGTATTGCAGTGGAAGGCCCGCGTCGTCGCGGTCAAGGCCGTCGATGATGGGGAGTACGTGGGCTATGGCACCAGTTACGAGGCGGAAGGAGCCGAGCGGATCGCCGTGGTCGGCGTGGGTTACGCCGATGGCTTTGCTAGGGCGTTGTCCAACGTGGGCCACGTGTTGATCCATGGTCGCCGTTGCCGCATCGTGGGCACCGTGGGCATGAACATGATCCAGGTCCACGTCAGCCACCTGCCCCACGTGCAGGTGGGTGACGAGGTCGTGTTGATCGGGCGGCAAGGTGACCGTGAGATCAGCGTGGCCAGTTTCGCGCAGTTCAATGCCATCGTCAACTACGAACTGATGGCCCGCTTGAGCCACGAGGTACCCCGGGTGGTCGTCGAGAACGCGCAATTGCCCGCACCCCTTGGCCTCGACGTCTGAATCAGGTCGCTTCCCTGTAACGGCCCCGTTGCCGGATCTCATCGAGGCGACGGATGGCCGCTTGGGACGAATCGGCGGAGCCATAGCCTTCCAAGAACGCAGCCATGAGCGTCTCCACCCGGGGGTCGGTGGCTTCCAACGCCTCTTCGACCAGGTGCAGGTCGACGCCCCGAGGTTCGGCTTCCTGAGTGAAGTGCCCGAGGCCGAAGTCGATGAGGACCAAGCTGTCCGGGTCGCGGTCCGGGACGATGACATTGCTGGTGGTCAGGTCACCATGGGTGAGCCCGGCATCGTGCAGGCGACCGGTCATTTCGCCCAGCAAGCGTAGCCGAGCGATGGCCACTTCGTCGGCGTCTTCGGGCAGAGCGTCCCGCAGGCTCCGACCCGCCACGTATTGTAGCGTGATACGCGCATGGGCGCGGTCGATCTCGTACACGATGGGCACGGCGACCCCGGCGCGGCGCGCTTGGATCAGGAGGTTGGCTTCGTCCCGGGTACGTTCAGCGCGCAGTCGTTCATCGAGGACCGGGTGGCGGTACGATTTGGGGACGCGGTCCTTGACCACGACGTCGCGGCCGGACCAAGTGGCGGTGGCGACGTTGGCTTCGGCGCCTCGTTGGAGGGTCATTCTGCGCTCACCTCCACGCCGTCCGGACCTGGCGGCCCGGAAGCAATGGCGGCGACGCTTCGCTTCGCGGCCCTCACCTCCACGTCACCTCCACATGATCTGTCCGCTGATACGGTTGCACGCTGGTCTGGGCGACGGTGGCGGCGCCCTCGGCGCGCAGGCGCAGCAGACCCATCCATGCGATCATGGCACCATTGTCCACAAGGACCGGTCTGGGCGGGCAGTAGAACGCGGCGCCCCGCTCCTCGGCCATGGTGCGGGCCATCTCTTGCAGACGAGCATTGCATGCCACGCCGCCCCCGAGGACCAGTTCGTCCTTGCGGGTGTGGGCCATGGCACGTTCGGTCACTTCCACGAGGGCCGCAAAGGCGGTCTCCTGGATGCTGTAGCACACTTCGGGCAGGGGCACACCCTGGTCGACGAGGCGCTGGGCTGCGATGGCGAGGCCACTGAAGCTCATGTCCATGCCCTTGACCGTGTAAGGCAAGGTGTGGAGGTGTTCCGGGCCGCACTTGGCGGCCTCTTGTTCGATCTTGGGGCCGCCGGGGAAGGGCATGCCGTTGTCCCGGGCGAATTTGTCCAGGCCGTTGCCGATGCCCACGTCGAGGGTCTCCCCGAAGACGCGGTACTTGCCCCGCACGAAGGCGATGACCTGGGTGTTGGCGCCACTGGCATACATCAGTAGCGGGTCCTTGGCAGGGGTGAGGCCTGTGCCGATCTCCAAGTGGGCCACGCAGTGGTTGACCCCGGTGAGGGGCAGGTCGTGGCGCATGGCGAAGGCGCGGGCCATGGTGGCAGCGACCCTGAGGCACGGGCCGAGGCCGGGGCCTTGGCTGAAGCTGACGCCGTCCAGTTCGTGGGGTTCGAGGCCGGCTTCCGCCAACGCGGCGCGGAGGACGTTCGGGCCATTCTCCGCGTGGTGGTAAGCCGCTTCCCGGGGGTGGATACCGCCCTCTTCGGGTTGCAGCATGTCCCGTTGGTTGGCGAGGATGCGGCATTGCCCCGGAGAGGATTCCTCGACGATGCCGACGCCCAGGGTATGGGCGGTGCCTTCGATGCCTAGGATGGCCACGGTTGGGCGATGGCGCCTCGCCTTAAGGGCGCCGGCCAAGGGGCTCCTGGACCGCGGGGCTCAGTACGACTCGGGGGTTCCGCTGATGCAGCGGGCGGTCCCACCGAGCAAGAACCGGCCGTCGTCTTCGATGAGGTGGGCGGTCACGAGCCATAGGTCCCTGCATCCTTCGGGGTGGAAGGTGTAGGTCTGGTCGGCCATGGAGACCTCCCAGGTGTACGACTCGAGGGTGCGGATGGAGACGGCGCCGGCGGTGGTGTCCGCGAAGCCTGGACCGATGGTGGAGGCCTGCACGCGGGGGAACTCTTGCCAGTCGGAGCGGTCGCTGCCGTAGCCGCCCATCCAGAGGGTGACGTTCTGGTCCGTGCCGTTGTTGGCCATCATGACGACATACACGGAGTCGTCGTCGGACGTCACGCACCCGGGCAACAGCAGCAGGAGGGCGAGCCAGAGGAGCTTCAAGCTTTGGCCTTGGCGGCAGCGGCGGCCTTGGCTTCCTTCTTGGCCGCTTCTTGGATCTTCTTGGAGCGGGTCTTGGAGTCGTATCCGGTGACGCCTTCGAGGAAGTCGTTCCATTGGCGGTGGGTGTCTTGGGCGAGGGCCATGGCCTCTTCCCCTTCGGCGCCGCCGGCGGCGATGCGGCGAGCGACGTCCTTGTCGGTCTCGGTGTCGACGACCAGGGCCTTCTTGCCTTCTTGCTTGGCCCAGATCTTGGGCATGGAGCCGTAGGATCCCTTGAGCCATCCGTCGTCCTCATCGTAGGAGCCAAACGCGGCTTCGAAGATCATCTTGAAGTCGATCTTGCCAGCGTGTCCGGGCTTGACGGGGTATTGTTGCATCGAGCCTCGGATTGCCACATCGCACATGAGCATAGCGACGCATGCCAGCGACCATACCCCTTGAGCGCCGTGTTGGGACGACAGCGCTTATGGGCTGACCGGGCTGGTCCGGGTTGTTGTCCCGCCGCACCTGGTTGCTCGCCATGCTCCTCCTGCAGCCCATCCTGGTCGTCGCCACGGCGTTCCCGTGGGCCACCCATGGTCTGCGCCTCGGGGAGCCCACATGGCATCACAAGGCGAGCCTGGTGGCCGTGTTGCTGTTGACGGCGGTGGCTTGGCGCCAGATGTCGAAGGACCGGGCGTTCATCGGCATCGGCATCCTGGCGTCCAGCGTCTTGGCCTTGGCCTCCGGGTTCTTGCTGCTCTACCTGAAGCAGGACCTGAAGGTCTGGGAGCTGAAGGATTGGGCCAAGTTCTGGCACATCGCATGGAGTTGGCTGGCGCTGGTCTTGACGGTCACCCACACCGCCGTGAATTGGGCGCCGTTCAAGCGCATGTTGGCCCGCTGGCACCGCTCCTGGGGCGGCTACGCATCCTACGCCCTGCCGTGGCTCGTCATCCTCGTCTTGATTCCCGTCACCTGGTCTCCCTTGGGGGCGGAGGTGTTCACGGAGCCGACGTACATCTTGTGGACGTTGTGGACGTGGATCGTCGTCGCCGGCGTCCCGTATCTCCTGTGGATCGTGCATAAAATCCGACTGGCCGCCATCGGCCGGGTCGGTCGCAGCGATGGCTCCTTGCGGCGCTGGAACTGGACCAAGAGGCCGGCGATGCAGTCGTTCGTGGACGTCTGGCTCGTGCCGATGACGGTGCTGGCCAATGTCAGCGGCTTCCCCCTGCTGTACTTTGGCACCAAGGATACGACCCTGAAGTACGTCGCCAAGTACTGGCACACGTGGCCCAGCATCGCCATGGCGGTGTTGTTGTTCGTGCACAGCATCCAGTTCTGGCCCGGCGTCCGCCGCCACTGGCGGGTGCTCGACAAGCCCTCTGCCTGATCCCAGAGCAGAGTGCATTCGATAGGGTCACCAAGCTCCTTTAGTACCAGCCCCGCCCCGTTCTCCTTCATGCTTCTGAAAGCCTTCATCGCGACGATGGCCATCTTCGCCAGCAGCGTCGGGGTCCTCCGCGTCTCCGTCGTGCTAGAGAACTACGTCCTCCTGGTCGCGGGCCTCGGCCTGGCCATCGCTGCCGTGGCTTTGGGATTACAGCGCCCCGCCCCCGTCTGAACGTGTTCAGAAGACGAACGGCACGGGGATGAACGTCAAGATGAGCACCAAGACCGTGAGCGCGGCAGCGATCTGCCTCTTGGGGCCGAGTTTGACACGGTCATTGAGGGGCGGCGGATGGTTGACCCCCATGAACAGGATCAGGATGGCCAAGAGCATCCAGGTCTGGAACTGGAAGGACAGGTAGAACAGCACGCCCACGGCGCCGTACGCCGCGAAGCGCATGTTGTCCCCCAGGATGGCCCGGGCCACGTGGCCGCCATCCAATTGGCTGGCGGGGATCAAGTTGAGGCCGGTGACGAAGATGCCGATCCAGCCGGCGAAGTACACTGGGTGGGTGAGGTAGTCGCCGTTGCCGATGCCGACCTTCTGCAAGCCTTGGACCAACAATGGGTCGCCGAAGCGCACGAGGCCGTCG
Source organism: Thermoplasmatota archaeon (assembly GCA_041566495.1). Classification (GTDB taxonomy): domain Archaea; phylum Thermoplasmatota; class E2; order JACPAO01; family JAHFTW01; genus JBFGSX01. The sequence continues at coordinate 265 of JBFGSX010000043.1, read as the reverse complement.
TCCCAGTCCACCTCGATGGACGCCGCAGTGGTGTTCTCAGGTAGCGTGATGGTGCGGAGGGTGCTGTTGCCTCCGCTCAGCGTGCCGTCGAAGGTCTGTTCGATGGTCTCGTCAGCCGTGACGGTGGCGGTGACCCGATAGGTCCAATCGTCACCCGGCGGGGCTTGCAGGGACAGGACGTAGGTGCCGGCCGTGGCGTTGGTGAGGCGGAGTGCGGTGAGGCCGGTCTCGGCGTCATCCAGTTCGTAGGCCGCGTCCAGGTCGA
>JBFGSX010000042.1:0-9418 GCA_041566495.1 Thermoplasmatota archaeon | reverse complement strand
GGGGTCGTAGACCCCTAGGCCCTTCTCTTTGACGGCGCCGGGGTTGGCGAAGACGAGCCAGCGGCGGCCGGTGCTGGGTTCCAGCAGGAGGACGCGGTCCCCTTCTGCGATCATTGCTGCTTCGCGAAGACCGCTTGGAGTTTTGCCTGCATGGCGTCCACGGACTTCTTGAGTTCGTCTTCTTGGGCCTTGACGCGCTTGATGCGGACTTCCATGGTCTCAAGGTCGTCCTTGAGGCGGGTCATGGCGGCGTCCTTGCTGGCGTCTTGGATGAGCATGCTGCCGACGTTGCGGTAGACCGCGGCGTCGTCGGCCAGGCCTTCGAGGGCCTCGATGGCCATCTCGGCTTCGGCCTGGAGCGCTTCGAACTGCTGGCGTTGTCCGGTGACGCTCTGGAGTTGCTGGCTCATCTGCTGCAGTTGCTGCACCTGCTGTTGGAGGTCCAGTTTGTTCTCGCCCATGGCGTCGCCGAGTCTGGGAGACTTCTTAGCGGCGACGGGTGGGGTGGGCGGCGAGCCCCTCGCAGCCATGGAACAAGACTCAATAATCCGAACATGTTCGAACGCTTGGCGAACCTGGTATGGGTCTGACTGAACTGCTGTTCCAACTTGAACTCCCTGAGTGGCCCGTTGCGGGTTTCACCCGGGAACACCCCGACAGCCGGGTCATCATGAACCACATCCGGTTCGACGAAGATCACTTCCCGGTCCGCAACATCTTCACGGTGCTTGCTGGCGAAGAGGCCACTGGGAAGTTCCTGAAGCTCCTGGAAGGCATGTACGCCGACATCCAGGTCCTGCGCCACGACGACAACGCCTTGTCGGTGCTCGTGGAACCCAGCCCTGAGAAGATGAAGTTCCTCAAGGCCCCCTTCACGGAAGCCCTGCAGAGCCTAGGAGAGGACCGCATCCTGCGCCCCATTGTCATCAAGGACGGTTGGATGACTGTCGGCATCATCACCGCCGCGCAGATCGAGATCGGCGACATCATCCGGACCGCCTCTGACAATTTCAAGAAGGCCGGCTTGAGCATGAAATTGGTGCGCTGGGGAGAATACCGCCCCGAAGACCACCCGATCGGCGACTACGAAGAGAAGCTGACCCCCAAGCAGAGTGAGATCGTCAAGATGGGGCTGGCGCTTGGATTCTACAACAATCCTCGCCGCTGCAATCTAGAGACCCTTGCCAAGGTGTTCGGGATCAGCAAGGCCGCCGCCCACAACCGCCTGAAGAGCGCGGAGAGGAAGATTCTCACGACCTACTTCTCCTGAGTCATCGACGGCGGGCGCCATGCCTGTTGACCCTTCGCCGTTCGCCATCAGACCCATTGATGCCACGGCCCCTCTTGGTCGCCGCCTACAGCCCCATGGACCGACCCGCGCCGGACACGGCCATCGCCGACGCACCCGGCACCCGTCATCAACCGCGGGAATCCCACCATGTGGCCAGGAACGTCGCGGCAGCCAGGAAGTGCCCCGCGATGTTGGGCCACCATGCATAGGGGAGCATGGCAGCGAACCACGCTGCGGAGCCCACTGCCCCTAGACCGAGCATTGGCAGTGCATATGCGCGTGGGGCCCAGGCCCCCAGCGCCATGACAGAGACCGCCCACGACAGGATCACGTACGTGGTGGGGCCCCATGTCGTGGGCTCGAAGCTTGCATACAGGATAGCCGACCAATTCGCCGACACACCTGCAAGCACGGCCACGAACAGGTTGAGCCAGCGCAGCCACCCCCTCATGCGTGCTGCTCCAGACTGTTGGCGTAGTATTGCACCAGGTCGAAGCGTTGGCTCCGGAGGCGCCCGCCATCAGTGTACAACAAACGGCGCTTGGTGGTAACGTCCAAGGCTAAGTCCAGAGCCTTCTCCAAAGCGTCCGCCTCGTCCAGGTCCTCGCTCATGTCTCTGGCTTCTTGGCGTCTGAACGCCTGCCGTTCGCTGCGAGCGTACGGGTCCTCGATCTCTATGGGGACGTCCGCGCGCTTCAGTTCCTCATACACGTCCCGCATGGCGATGCGGAAAGTTGCAGAATCGACACCATCCGCCATGCGCTGTCGACCGATGCGTGCGGCGGCAGCACATGCCAGGGTCACGGGCGTGACGGGGATGACGCCTCGGATGCCATCCATGAGAAGTTCAGCGAAGGGACGGAGTTGTTCTTGGCGGCGGTGGCGATCCGGTTCCGCAAGGTCTGGGCGCATGGCAGCTTGTCAGTCGTCGAACACGATGGGGTCACCGAAATGGATGGCGGCGACGCCGTGCTTCTTGAGACGCTTGGCCATGAAGCGACCCATATTGATCGAGCCGACGATGATCAAGCGAGGCAAACCGATGACCAGGCGGCCAAGTTTCTGGATCGGCGCCCGGCGGTGTCGTTCCTGCCCCCGGGCCTCGGCGACCATGTTCTCGTCTTCGATGACTCGGTCGAAGTTGATGCCCACAGGGATGAAGACCAAGGGCCTGGCGAAGTCGGGGTCGAGCTTGCATTGGGCCATGTAGTCCAGCAAACCCAGTTTGACCGGGCGCAGGGCGCCGTCTCGGGTGAGCCCTCCTTCCGGGAACATGGCTTGGGTGACCCCTTGCTTGGTGATGAGCTCCAGGTAGGCTTGCAGGGTGCGATGGTAGAGTTCGTCTTTCTCGCCACGACGGACGAAATAGGAACCGAACGCTTTGAAGATGGATTCCAGGGGCCAGACCCGAGCCCATTCGCCGACGGCGTAACTGATCTGGACCGATTTGCTGAGCATGAAACCGGTGACCACGAAGTCGGCGTTGCTGCGATGGTTGCTGACGTAGACGACGGCAGCCCCTTCGGGGATCTTGGCTTGCGCCTCCGCGAGGCTCGCTTTGTCCAGCCTGACGTGGTACGTGGAGTAAGCGATGATGCGCCCGATGCGATACCCCACCTTGTAGTAGGCAAGGAGGTTGAACTGTGGGACGATCTCATCGAGCCAGCGTCGGACCTGTAGGTCCACGTCGTGGAACGGGCGACCATCCTGTCGGGCTCGTTCGACCATGTCCGCCCGTAGTCCAGGGTCGTCCAAGACCCGTTCTTTGACGACGACACGGTGGGTGTGCCTGAACGGGTCGTCTGGGATGTCGTGCTCCCGCAGGAACTGCTGCACGTTGCGTTCATAACGGCGCTTGATGCCACCGACGATGGCGAGGCGTAGCAACTCGTAGACGACGACTGCGCCGGCGATGACGAAGAGCCATTGCGCGCCGGTTGGGGTCCACACCGAGCCAAGCATGGGCCCGCCGCATCTTGATGGTATCGTGGCGCTGAAGCACCGGCAAACCCTCTTGTGCACGCCCAGGAAGGCGGCTTTTTTCGGGCCGTCGAATCGCCAAGGCTCAAGTAGGCCGGCAAAGCATGCACATCCAGAGATTCCTATGACCCGCGTCATCACCTCCGCCTGCATCGGCACCAAGGACATGAGCTGCGTCGACGTTTGCCCCGTCGACTGCATCCACCCCCACAAGGGTGACAGCGATGGCGACTTCAAGCAGAGCGTCGCCGACGCACCCATGCTCTTCATCGACCCCGATGAGTGCATCGACTGCGGTGCTTGCGAACCCGCTTGCCCCGTCGAGGCCATCTTCCCGGATGACGAAGTTCCTGCCGACCAGGAAGAGTACATCCAAAAGAACGCTGACTTCTTCGCGTAAGCGAACGAAGTCAGTGAGGTCTGCGGACCGGACGTTCGGCTTCGAGCGTAGCTCGGAGACGAGGGTCGCTGACTTCTTCGCGTAAGCGAACGAACGAATCGGTGCGAAGGAGTCAGCGCGAAAAGGTCCGCCAGGACCTGTGAGTCGCGACAACCGCACTTCATCCCTCTCCCATTCCCCCTTTGCTCGCTCCCTGGCGATTCATCCCGGTGACCAAAACCGCGATAAGCGGCCACGCTGCTCAGACAGCATGCGTCGCCTATGGCTCGCAGCCTTTGCGGTTCTGGCCCTGTTGCTGCTGGCCGGTTGCAGCGTCCCAACATCTGACGGTTGGGTCTCTGGCTACATGGCGACGTCCCCCGAATGGCATGACCCAGGCATCTATGATGCGCTGCCACACGACGGCAGAATCTCAGGGTTCACGATCCAGACGGTCGGTTCATCGCCGATCCCCCACACCGTGGTCGGGGGCGACGAGGCGGCTGCGATCCGCCTGGCAGCCCTCGATGCAGAATGGGGCGCAGGTAGCCACCACCTGAAGTTCGCCCGCTGGGACGATCAAAGCGGCGAGCGCACATACCGCACGTTGCAGTTTGAACCGGACTACGTGCAAGGCTGGTTCGGCATGGACCGGACGCCCGGGGAGGCCCGAGCGTTGTTCATGGAGGTGGCACCCGCGTTCCTGGATATTGACGACGATCGATTGGCCAGGTTGGCGGACGACTTCGCCGCAACCGGACGGACCCGAGAATGGTCTGACGAGGACGGCACCCCTCAGCAGATGCGCCTGTTCGGCATCCGGTTGGATGTGGTGCCCGACTTTGAAGCAGCGTTCGAGGCCCGCGGCCTGGAGGCGTTCGATGCAGAGACCCACATCGGGGCCACCGGGCGGTTACCGGTGCCGGGTCAAGTGACGCTGGTGGATGGCCCCTGGAAGTTCTACGTGGACACCGTCATGAAGCGGCTGTCACGGGGAACGGACGCGACCGGGGATCTGATCTGGGTGGCACCGACGGATGTGGTGCAAGTGGTGCAGTTCGACCGCCGTGCGATGACCAACGACGCCGGGCAGAACCTGGAGCGGATGATGGCCGAATTGGGCCGTGACGCCCCGGACACGTCGCATTGGACATTCCAGCACGAGACCCTGTACCACAGCTTCGGGGATTGATCAGAGCGGTTGTGGTCGGCCGACCGCCTTCAGAAGACCGGGGACGATCAGGAGCGTCGCCACGAAGATCGCCACGATGGCCAAGGCGGCACCCAGCAACATGTCGCCTCCGGAACGAACGCGGGTGAGGGAGAAGACCAGAAACGCCCCCGCGTCGGTGGCTGCACTGAAGAGGACGGCCCTGCCGGTCGACGACAGTGTCCCGGCCCAATCCCCGGTGTCCCGGAATTTGTAGACCAAGTACGCGGCGTAGTCACTGCCGATGCTGGTGATGAAGATCAGGCTCAGCAACTGATACACATCCAACGTGCCCACGGCGAGCCGCATGAGACCGAACCACCACAGACTGCTCACCAATACGGGTGCGGCGACGATGGCGGTGGCCCGCACGGAGCGGGTGACGGCGTAGAACAGGATGAGCGTGGAACCCAGGCTGACCGCGTACAAGACCTGCAGACTCTGCTGGGTCTCAGCCATCAGGTCCCGGGCGAGGCGCTTGTAGCCGTAGACGTGGACCTCGACGGGCGCCTCGGCTGCCTCCACAGCGTCTTCCAGCGCGGCCTGCATGGCGTCCGTGGCGGCAACATCCTGGACCTCGGGAGGTGGGAGCACGAAGACAGCGCTGGTGCGGTGGTCTTCGGAGAGGACGATGCGACTGATCTCTCGGTACGGGGTCTCCGCTTCCATGGCGGCCACCTTCTGCTGGGCGCTCGGCTCATCGGGCTCGGGCAAGGGAAGCAATCCTCCGAGGCCCGCAGGGGTGCTCCGCAGGTCGTGGTGGCCCTCGGTGAGTCGCCGCAGGTCGAAGACATGGTCTGCCCCCACCACGATGCCCCGCTCCACCAGTTCGTCCAGCAGCCTGGCCTGGAAGGCGAACGTCTCGTCACTGGTGACGTCTCCTTCGAGGATCATGAACCAGACGTCGCTGTTGCCGAAGCTCTCTTCATACGCCTTCTCGGCGGCGACGAGGCGATCCCCATCTGGGAGGCTGTGTTCGAAGACATCCACAGTGAAGTCGGTGGTCCATAGCGCCACGGCGCCGGCGAGGGAACTGACGGCGATGATGCCGGTCACGAAGGCGGCGTGTTTGCGGCCAAAGCGGCCGGCGGTGACGAAGATCCGGCCGGCCCGTTCCTTGCGTGGAGGTGTGTCCCCCTTGGCGAAGGTGGCCAGGAAGGCAGGGATGAACGTGAGGCTCAGCACCGCGATGAGGGCGATGCTGCCGGCGGCGGTGAGACCCATTTGTTGCAGGTAGGGACTGCCACTGAAACCCAGCGTCGCCAGACCGATGCAGGTGGTGAGGGTGACGAGGATGATGGGGACCCCGAGGGCCTTGCCGAGGTGGCGGGCCAGGCCACGGCCAAAGCCCCGCTTGTCGTGGTGGGCTTCTGCCAGGACGTGGATGCTGTAATCGATGCCGTTGCCCATCACCAAGGGGAGAATGGCGAAGTTGAGGACATTGAACGGTACCCGGAGCCACCCAAGGAGGCCGATGGTCCAGATGAGGCCCAAGGCGAGGCTCAGGAAGCCACCCATGACCGCGACCGGTCGCCCGGCGGCCACCAGGAAGAGGACGAAGACGAGGATGACGCCGATGCCACCCAAGAGGAGGATGTCCCGGGTCAGCAAGCCATTGACGTGGTCGGTGACGCTGGCGACACCGATGGCTTCCCGGTTCTCCCCGGTCAGCGTCTGGAAGCCCTCGGCGTAGGCTACGTTGATGGCGTCATCGATGGCACCGCCGACCTGATTGGCTTCTGCTTCAAAGGGGGGCGCGTCGAAGGTGAAGCCGATGAACGCCGTGTGGGGGTCAGCCATGGTGTAATCCAGGAGCATTCCCTGGTGCTCCCGGGTCTGGTCGATGGCGAGCCGTAGTTCTTCATCGCTCGTCGGGAGTCGGGCTTCATTAGGGTCTTCCCCCCGGGCCTTGGCCATCTCGTAGGCCGTCAATTGCACGGCGGTGACGGGGCCCAAGGCGCCAGTGATCTCGGGGACCTGTTCCCGTACGCGGTCCACGAGCCGTTCCTGTTCTCGCAGGCTGTCTGGGCTGAGCAATCCGTCGGAGTCTTGGCCACCGTAGCGAAGCAACGTGCGCTCGAAGTCCACCATCGCAGGCAAGGCGTCGATGCCCCGCAGGAAGGCGGCGGCCTCAGGTTCGTCGGGGTCCAACCAGTCGGTCATCCGGTTGTGGACGCTGATCTGGAAGATGCCGGGGACGAGAAGGACCGTCAGCAGCAGACTGGCGACCAGGACGGCCTTGCGATGCTCGACGCTCCAATGGACGGCGCCCTCGACGGCGCGTTCGAACGAGCGTGCGAGCACGGCTTCGCCGAGACGGCGAGGCTGTTGAGCGTTGCCCCAGGGCCGTTGTCCCTTAGGCGTCCGCAGGCACCCACTTGGCCGCCATCTTTGGAGCCAGGAGGATGGCGCTGATCGCCGCGATTCCAATGGGGCCTAGGATCAGGAAGTGACCCAGGTGTTCATTGACGTCGATGAGGAAGAAGAGGCTGATGCTCACCGAGGGGATGGCGGCGAAGAAGCCGATCATCCGGATGAGGTTCGTGACGTTCTGCCGTTCGCTCATGCACCCAGCAAGAAGACCGGAATCAAGTAGAACAGCGCGTACACGAAGACCCACACCAGGTCCACGAAGTGCCAGTACATGGCGACGGCTTCGGGGAAGGCGTGACGGTGTTCATCGAAGTTGCCACCCACAGCGCGCACGTAGGCGATGATGAGCGCGATCAAGCCACCCAATACGTGCAGACCGTGGGTACCGGTCAGCATGTAGAAGCTGGTCATGAACTGGCTGCTGCCCAGGGTCTCACCGGCGTGGATGAGCTCGATGTATTCCCAGACCTGGCCGCTCAAGAAGATGGCACCCAGGACGATGGTGGCGAGCCACCAGGTCTTGAACGCCTTCAGTTCCCCGAGGCGCAGGTGCTTCTCCGACTTGTGGATCGTCGCACTGCTGGCGAACAAGAACAGGGTGAAGCCCAGCGTCTTGAGCCAGGGCAGGTGGAAGTGCTCGGTGTCGGGCCAAACGTCGGCGAGGCGCTGGAACGTGAAGTACGAACTGAACAATGCACCGAAGATGAACACTTCACTGCTGATGAACAGCAGGGTGCCGGCGCGAGCCATGCCCAGACCGGTACCGGTGTTGGTCTTCCACCAGCGGAAGTCTTCGCGGACCCAGCCGATGATGACCAGGAACAGGAAGGCGATCGCGGCACCGAAGAAGACGCTGGCAAGGCTGACGTTGGCCAGGGCTTGCTTTGCGGCATCGGTGCTGTTGCTGAGGCGCATGTTGCGACCCAGGGTGATCAGCGCAAGGCCCAGCACGCCCATGGAGATGGCGAGGAAGAAGGGCCAGATGCTGCCGTGGGGCAGGTGGGGCTTGTCGTGGTGGTCACCGTGAGCACTCATTCAGGAAACCTCCTGGAGTTTCAGGGGCACAGGCTCGTGGTCGATGACCAGGCCTTCACCGTGGATGACACGGCCTTCTTCCCATAGTTTCCACTCGACGTGGCGGGCGCCGCCCCAGGGATCGCCATCGACGATGCTCTGGTTCTTGCCCGTGTGGGTGCGCCAGACGTTGATGAAGAACAACAGGACGCTGAAGGCGATGAGGAAGGCGCCGACGGTACTGATCTGGTTGAGGATCGTGTAGCCGGGACCTTCAGGGTAGTCGTAGATACGACGGGCCATGCCGCGCAGACCGAGGATGAACTGCGGGAAGAACGTCATGTTGAAGCCGATGAACATGAGCCAGAAGTGCCAGTCGGCGAGGCTCTCGTTGTACATGCGGCGGTTGAACATGATGGGGTACCAGTAGTAGATACCCGCGAAGATGCCGAACACAGCACCGCCGACCATCGTGTAGTGGAAGTGAGCCACCACGAAGTACGAGTCGTGCAGGGCGTAGTCCACCGGGATGGAACCGAGCATGACACCGGTGACACCACCGATGACGAAGAGCCACATGAACCCAAGAGCGTACTTCATCGGGATGGTGAAGTGGATCTTGCCGCCCCACATGGTGGTGAGCCAGTTGAACACCTTGATGCCGGTGGGGACACCGACGAGCATCGTGTTGAACATGAAGACCGACCGGATGCGGGGATCGATGCCGGTGGTGAACATGTGGTGAGCCCAGACAAGGAAGCCGACGATGGCGATACCCAGCAGAGCGTAGGCCATGGACTTGTAACCAAAGACCGGGCGGCGGCTGAACTTGGGGATGATCTCCGACAGGATGCCCATCACGGGCAGCACCAGGACGTACACTTCGGGGTGATCCGGAAGTTGCAGCGTCCGTTCGGTTCTTACCCGGCCTGAACCTGCCACCTGCACTCCCAACCTTTCCACAATCCCGGCCGCCTTCACCCCCGCCGTCCAGATCAGCGTATGGGTTTTGATCTCCGTGCCGTCCGCCAGCAGCACGCGTTGACCGTTGTAATCCGTCAGCCGCGCGTTGAACATGACCTCCACGTTCTTCCCTCTCAACAGGCGGTGCGTTGCCCTGCGCAGTTCATCCGGATAGCTTTCGATCAGCGCATTCCTGGCTTCGAGCAGC
>JBFGSX010000041.1:0-9421 GCA_041566495.1 Thermoplasmatota archaeon | reverse complement strand
TCAGAGCCACTGCTCATCCCGAGGTCCTCGAAATACCATTGGACCATGATGGTCTTCACGCCAGAGGGGATGGCAATGAAAGGGGACGCGCCGGGGCCCAGGTCCGAGAAGCGTTGCCTATCATGGGACGGGTCGTCCCAGGGGAAGATATCCAATTGCTCAATGGTCCTGTCGGTGGCTGCGTCGATGACCCGCAATTCTTGGGGCATGTGGTAATCGAGCGTGACGGCCTGTCGGATCACTCGATCAGCATCGAAGCGGACGTGGATGTGCTCCGTCCCTGCCGGGACTGAAAGCGTGACGGAGGCCGTCGCACAGACGGACCGGGACGTACCGTCGCCCGGGCGCGGGCCCAGCGAGGTGGGGGACTCGGGGCCTGCGGGTTCAGCCTCCATGAAAGTGAAGCTATCCGATTCCTCGTCGAAATGGATCTGGCCTTTCACGTCCGGCGCGCCCGCCGGGCCGCAGCCGCCCTCGACCTCAAAGGCGTCGAGGGGGATGTCGACGAAGCGGTCCTCCAGGCTCCAGTAGAGCTCACGCTCGGCGCTGACAGTGGGGATCAGGAGTCCTGCGAGGGCGCACAAGAGCAACAGTCGACCGATGGCCACGGGCGACCTTCTCCGGGGACGATTAAGGGCTTTTCGGACGATGTGATGCGCCGAGACACCTTCGATGCGGCCACCAAAGGTTAAGAAGGTCGCCCTTGTCGGCGCGCCCGTCCTATGGAACTGCGCATCCTGAGCCAGGAAAAGAATGAGCTCGAAGTCGAGGTCCTCGGCGAGAACGAGACCCTTCTCAACCCGGTCAAGCAGGCCCTCCTTGCCGACAAGGACGTCGAATTCGCGGAGTACATCATCGAGCACCCTCAGCTCAGTGTCCCGAAGATCTTCGTCCGTACCAAGGGCAACACCAAGCCCGAGACCGTCCTGAAGCGCACCATCAAGAGCCTCATCGCTGAGTTCGACTCCTTCGAGGACGCCTTCGTCACCGCCCTGAAGAAGGCGTAAGGCTCCATGCCTGAGCCGCCCGCGGCCGAACAAGCCCTCGGCCTCGGCGCCTACCTGACGCCCCAAGAGGGCATCGGCGGCAAACTCCGTACCGAGTCGGAAGACTTCCAGGTCATTGAGCTGGGGCCTGGCCCTAAGCAAGCCGATGATGGTCGCTTCGCCGCGGCCCGTATCCGCTTGCGAAACTGGGAGACCAATCGCTTCGTCGGCAAGGCCGCCAACCGGCTCCGCCTCAAGCGCCAACAAGTCGGCTTCGCCGGCATGAAGGACAAGCGCGCCGTCACCGAGCAATGGTTCACCTTCCAGATGCGGGGCGACCACGTGCAAGAACTGGAAGACCTCCAGGACGTGGAAGTCCTCGAGGTCCGCCGCACTGCCACGCGTCAGTTTGCCGGTGCCCACGATGGCAACCGCTTCGTGCTGCGCATCCGCGACCACACCGCTGAAGCGGGCCAGGTCGAAGCCATCCTTGACGGCATCCGGGCAGAAGGCGGTGTGCCCCACTACTTCGGCCCCCAGCGGTTTGGCAGCGGCGTCCGACCCACCACCCACCTCATGGGCAAGGCGCTCGTCAAGGGCGATCTCGAAGAGGCCGTCCGCTTGTACTGCGGCCACCCCATGGAGGGCGAGCGGGATGACACCTACCACGCCCGGCAGATCTACGAGGAGACCCGCGACCCGCAGGCCACGCTCGAATTCCTGCCCCACCAACTGGACCTGGAGCACGGCATCCTCGAACGCCTTGTGCGCAAGCCAGAGGACTGGTCCTACGCGCTACGAGCGATGCCCAGCAACCTTCTGACGCTGTTCGTCCACAGTTGGCAGAGCTACATCTTCAACCACATCCTGACGGCTCGCATGGAAGCAGGCCTGGGTCTGCGCACCGCCCACATCGGCGACCGCGTCATGGCCTTCGTGGATGACGGCATGCGCACCCACCTCGTCACGCCCGCCAACCAAGCCCGCGTGCAAGCAGAGATCGACGCGGGGCGCGCTAGCCCCACCATCCTCTTGCCCGGCATGGACGTCCCCTTGGCCGAAGGCCGCCCCGGGGAGATCGAGCGGGAGGTCCTGCAGAAGTACGGCGTCAATCCCCGCGACTTCCGTGCATACAACATGCCGAGCCTCGCTTCCGCTGGCCGCCGCCGCTGCGCCTTGCAGCGGGTCGACGACCTCACCCTGGAATGGATCGACGGCGACCCCGTCATCGGCTTCTCCCTTGGCCGCGGCAGCTACGCCACGGTCGTGATGCGCGAGGTCATGAAGGCCTCCCTCGATCAGTACTGAGCCGCCGCTGAGGCGTCCGCGAGTGGAGCAGGCTTTTCCCGCGAGCCCGTCATGGACCGCTTGACCATGCCTACCGACCCGGCCACCTCCCTGCAACGCCCCTTCCGTCTCCTGGCCTTGTTGCTGGCCGCAGGCCTGGTCTTCGCCCTGGCGCTCGCTGCGCTCGGCGTGAGCGGCCCAGGCTGGTTCACCCTCGAGCAAGCGGTGGTCGGCTTGGCCGTGGCCACCCTCGCCACCGCAGGCATCACCGTCGTCGTCTTGCTCCGACTGGGCCGCGTCCTTGAAGAGCTGCGGAAGGTCCGCGCCGAGAACCAACTCATCCGCAGCCAATTGTCTGCCAGTGAACAGAAACAGCACGTCATCATCGTCGAGGGCATCGGGGACAAGTACGCTTCCCGCCTCAATCAGGTCGGCATCATCACCGTCCCCCAATTGGTGCGCGCCGACGCCGGCGCCGTGGCCCAGCAGATCGACGTCAGCCCCAGCATCGTCCGCGGCTGGCAAGCCATGGGCCAACTCATGCAGGTCAAGGGCATCGGCCCCCAATACGCCGAACTGCTTGTCAAGAGCGGCATCAAGACCGTGGCCGAACTGGCCCGGGTCAATCCCCCGGCCCTGTTCGCCACCATCGAGACCGTGCAGGCAAGCCGCCACACTGCGATCCAGAAGGGCGAGATCGGCCTCGGCAACGTCGAGCGCTGGGTCAAGGCGGCTGGCAGCCACCTGCGCCAAGCCACCGGCTCGGCCATCTCCAACTAACTTAGCGTCTCCGCTCAGGAAACACTACTCGTGAGCGGTAGCCAGGTCTTACGATTGGCCTGCGAGGACGAAGTGGGCCAGCAGCGCTTCGATCTGGATGCGCTCGTTGCTGCCTTCGACGAGACGGAACTCGATCTCACCGACCTTGTCGATCAGATGGACCTTCTGGATGTCGGGGATGGTCAGGTCGAACACACTGCGATGGATCTGTCGGATGACATCCTCTCCACTGAGGCCGTAATCGATGAGCAGACCGTCGAGGCGGTTGCGGGCCGCCATGAAGTCCCCATCCAATGCGGTCTCGATGAGCGCCTTGACCTCGTCAGGGCGGGCCGTACTGGTGGTCTTGTAGATTGTGTCCGCATCCACGGAACCACCGAGCGTGGCGGCCACTTGCAGCGTGTTGACGGTCTTACGAAGGTCGCCCTTGGCGACGAAGATGAGTGCATCCACGCCATCGGACGTGATCTCGACGCCCTCTTCCTTGGCGATCTTGCGGATGTACTTCTTGATCTGGTCCGTCTGGAGCGGGCGGAAGCGGAACACCGCGCACCGGCTCTGGATCGGATCGATGATCTTGGAGGAGTAGTTGCAGCTCAGCACGAAGCGGGTCGTCTTCGTGTAACGCTCCATGGTGCGACGCAGGGCACTCTGCGCGTCATGGGTCAATGCGTCGGCTTCGTCCAGGAAGACGATCTTGAAGCCGGTGCGGTCCGTGGTGCTGACGCGGGCGAATTCCTTGATCTTGCCACGGACGACGCCGATCCCACGCTCGTCGGACGCATTGAGTTCGAGGAAACGGCCGCGCCAGTCCTCGCCCCACAGGTCCTTCGCGAGGGCGATGGCGCTGGTGGTCTTGCCGGTGCCGGGGGGTCCGGCGAACATCATGTGGGGGATGCTGTTGTTCTGGACGTACGCCTTCAGGCGCTCCACGGTGTCCTCTTGGCCGACGACGTCGTCCAAAGAATGGGGCCGGTACTTCTCCACCCACACGTCCTTCATGGCGCCGCCCAGTGAGATGGGGTTGATGAAGGGTCTGTTCAGCGGTGAAGCTACGAGAGGGCCGAGAGCACCCCGTCGAAGCGCGCCAAGGGCACGATGGCCACGGTGGGGCCACTCGCTTCCGCCTGCAGGCGCCTGGCCATGTGGGATTCCCGGGCCTCTTCGACGACCCTCAGACTTGGGATCTTGGTCTGCATGGCATCGAAGGCCCGCACGAGGCTGCCGGCGTCCTCAGCGTCCTTGAACTCGGCCCGCAGCAACTTGGGCTGCAGGCGCTGGTTACGGAAGACGTCCCACATGCGATTGGAGCGCACGAACACTTCGGCGTGGGCCTCGTCGTCCAGGTCCAATGCGGTGACGGCCACTCCCTGCGCCGTGGCCCAGCGGAACGCCGCTTCCAGGTCGGGGCTGGGGAGCCGCACGTCCCCAAAGCGCTCCAAGAGTCCCAGGAGACGGCTCTGGAGGGGGTCCAGGGAGGCGAAGCCTTCGTCGTCCTCTTCCATCTCGGGGCCATCGATGTTGTGGATGCCCTCGAGTCCCGGGGCTCCGGCGCCCACTTCGTAAGTGGCTGCGGACGGGGCCGGGATGAGGCTGCTGGGGTCTTCACTTTCGGCCAAGACCCGCAGGGCCGGGAGGTCCTCTGGAGGGATGCCCAGGGCGACCACCACGGGCTGCAGGCGTTCCAGCAAGGCTTGCACTTCTTGGCCGTCCGGGACGAAGCCTGGGATGCTGCCGACCAGGTGCACGATGTGCCCGTTGACCGAGAGTTCGCGGTGTTCCACAAGGGGCGCAGACGGAAGGGGGCCATGAACCATCTGGCGCCCCCGGCCGAGGCCTTAAAATCCCACAAAGATACACGCAGCCATACAGGGTTCCACATGAAGATCGACATCGGCACGGAAGGCAAGATCCTCGGCACGAAGCGCGTCAGCCCCAACGGCCAGGTCAGTGGCCTGAGCGAGTACGCTGGTGAAGAGGTCCTCATCATCTACCCGGGGCCCCGTGAGCCACGCATCAAGATGGAAGCAAAGGACTACCTCCACGAAGTGGAGAAAGCCGTCCACAACCAGATGAAGAGCGCCTTTGGCCAATACAAGGGCCTGAAGGAACGCTACAAGGACGAGACCGAAGCCACCCGCGCATTCATCAAGGAAAAGTCCCCCAAGACCTTCCAAGGCCTCATCGAGAACGTCGATGTCTGGGTCGGTGGCCAGGTCAAGAAGGCCGAGAAGAAGGTCGCCCGCAAGTTGGGCGACGAAGAATAGGCCCTTAACGCTAAGAAGCACCCCGGGGCTCGCTTCCCGTGGCCGGCGCAGTCTGGAAGACCTTTGGCGTCATCTTCCTCTTGATCGGGATCATCATGCTCGTGGCAGGCGTCGCCGCCGCGGTGTATGGGGCCTTGGATGAGAGCGATCACCAAGAAGACCAGGGGCCGTTCGGCGTCGGCGAAGACCGAGACCGGCAACGGATGAATGAGGCCATGGTCGCAGGCGGCGCCGCTGCGGTCGGGGGTGGCATCATACTCATCACGACGGGCATCATCTTCATGCTGGTCGGTGGCCACCAACGACAGCAACAGCAACAACAGGTCGTGGTCAGCCACGATGGGGACATCCCTATCATGACCGAACAGAGCCAAAGCACCCATGGCCCGGCGGCTCGAGGGGCGGTCGCGGCCATCGTCGTGCTGGCCGTCGTTGCGGTGGGCTTTGTCGGATTGACCGGGGACAACCCCGTGGCCGAGGCCCTCAACAGCAGTCAGGCAGATCCCCATATCAGGACGGACGCGCACGTGGGCAACATGGGCCCCGCCATGTACGGCGGCACTGGCCCAGCGTACGGTGGCCATGAAGTCATATTCGAGGCACCCACGGAGACGAAACGGTTCCAGGCCCAGTACGTTTGGGGGGACTTCACCGGCGGCGCCGAACGACTCCGCCTCCTCATCTCCGTCGACGTCGGTGACGGCTTCGACCCGCTCGCCGAGCGCATCATCCACTCGGGGGACGTGGTGGCGTTCCAGGAAGCCACAGGAGCCTGGGGTGGAGCGACCTTCCGCTTCCGCATCGAACCAGCAGACCCGGGGATCTACCAAGGCCAGCCCTTCCAGGGCGCCGTCCAGTGGCTCCGTTAAGCCCTCATCCAATCGATGCAGGCATCCAGTGCCTCCACCATGCGACGGCGTGGCAAATGGGCGGGGTGCCCGTGCCCCGGCAGCACCCTGGTGAATTCGTGCCGACGTAACCGTTCCATTGACGCCGTCTGCGCCTCCCAACTGTACCAGCAGGCATTCCGGAACGCCGTGAGGCGTTCCGCGCGTGGATCCCAGGCCAGGTGGTCGCCGGTGAACAGGGTCTGGCCCACCAAGTAGCACGTACTCCCTTTGGTATGGCCAGGCACGGGGATCGCTGTGACCCCGGGGAGCAACACGATGGGCTCATCGACATTGAACACCACTTCTGCATCGGGCACCGCATCCGCGTCCCCTGCGTGGATGAAGCGTTGGCAACCAAAGCGTTCTGCGAAGCGGGCTTGGTCTGCGACGTCGTCGCGGTGGGTGAAGAGGATGCCTTGCACTCCTCCCATTTCGTCCAATTTTGCGGCCAGGGGTTCGCTGAAACGGGGTGCGTCCACCATGATGTTCCCCGCCGCGGTCGCGACAAGATAGGACGCGGCGCCGAAGCTGCTGCGGGCGTGGAAGCCCAGGTGCCACAGCCCTTCAGCAATGGGGTCTGGGAATGTCTCGCGGGCCTTGCGGATGCCTGCAACGTCCCCTCCGCCGATGCTGCCGGTCGGGCAGGAGACCAACGCCTGCAGGGCCCGACGAGTGGCCCCCGCGTCCGCTGGTTGGGTGTGCACGGCGCTCTTGGGGCCGGCTTGCGCGAACGTGGCTGGCGCCATCCACATGCATGTTCCGCAATCGATGCAAGAATCGTCCACGAAGAAATCCCCCTGGGCGTTCTCGGGGCGCCGGCGGGCCGGATCGGCCATGCATCCGCATCAAGGGCCGCAGCCTTGGCCGTTGCGCTCCGGATGGTCGCCCGGGGTGCGTCAAGGAGGAAGAAGAGGAGAAAGAACGGGTCGGCTCAGGGGCGTCCCATCTTGGCGGCGTGTTCGGCGGACGCTTCCTCGGCGGTCTGGCCGCTCTGGGCTGCTAGGCGATCCAGTTCCTCAGCCAACTTGGCCGAGTCTGGTACTTCGCCGATGACGTCCTTGACCTTGCCAAGCAACTTCTCGAGCTTAGTGATGTCGTTGGCCACGTAAGGGGCCGTGTCGGCGCTGGCACCCAAGGCCTGGGCGCCGCCCTTCAGGAGACTGGTGAGCTCGAAGGGCACGATGATCTTGGTCGCCTTGCCATCGGCCAGCTTGGCCACGGCATCGAAGCCGAGGACGGCGAGGGCCTTCTGGTCCAAGGGTGCAGCACCCATGCTGAGCACATGGAGTGCCTGGGCTTGACCCTGGGCGCGCAGGATCTGCGCCTTGCGCTCACCATCGGCTTCCAGGATGCGGCTCTGACGGTTGCCTTCCGATTGCAGGATGGCGCCACGCTTCTCACCCTCGGCTTCCAGGATCGCAGCTTGACGCTGGCCGTCGGCACGCAGGATGGCAGCACGGCGTTCGCGCTCAGCGGACGTCTGCTCCTCCATGGCGGACTTGACCCGGGGCACGGGATCCACTTCGCGGATCTCCACGCCTTCCACCCGGACACCCCAGGCATCGGTCGATTTGTCGAGGATGTCTTGGAGGCGGCCGTTGATCTTCTCGCGCTGGTTCAGGACGTCGTCGAGGTTCATGTCGCCGATGACGCTACGCAGCGTCGTCTGGGCAAGGGCCACGGTGGCGATCTTGAAGTTGCTGACCTCGAAGTAGGAGCGCTCCGGATCGACGACGCGGATGTAGATGATGGCGTCCACGTTGGTGGGCGAGTTGTCCTTGGTGATGACCTCCTGGCGGGGGACATCCATGACCTGGGTACGCATGTCGAGGCGCACCACGCGGCTCCCGAACGGGATGACGAAATTGAGACCGGTGTTCAGTTTCCCTCGGTATTTGCCGAGGAAGATGTAGAGGCCTTGTTCGTACGGTTGTACGATGCGGATCCCGCTCACAAGGAACAGGACGATGAGGGCGATCGCGATACCGGCGATGACGAATGCTATGGCTGCCATGTTACTTGCTCCGTACGTTGAGTGTGAGTCCGTCGACGCTGTCGACGATGATCGGGGTGCCCACCGAGAGGTCCACTTCGGCCCGGGCGTGCCAGCGCTGACCGGAGACGCGGACCTCGCCGACGCCTCCAGCGGGGATGGCTTGTTCGACCCGGCCTTCTAGGCCAGGTAGGCTGTCCTTGCTGAGGGTGATGGGCTTCTCACCGGGGGGTGCCCATTTGCGGTAGCCCCAGATGGTCCCTACGCTGGCGACGATCGCGATGACCACTGTGAGCAATGCGCCCCAGGCAGTGAAGATCGCGCCACCGATGATGAGGATCAATACGCCCATGATGACCATCACGGTACCCACCACGGCGATGAATAACCCGGGGTTCATGATCTCCAAGAAGATGAGGAGCATGCCGCCCAGAATGAGTCCAAGACCGATCCATGTTGTAATGTCCATCACTGATACCCGACTACACTTCGAACCGTCGGGGCGTTCATAAGTGCATATGGACCGGGAGACGCCGGCCAGAGGGTTACGCCTTCACGCGAGGTGGGTGCGGAGATCAGCAATGGGAATACGTTGTTGCTCGGTGGTGTCCCGGTCGCGGACCGTCACGGCGTGGTCCTTGAGTGACTCAGGGTCCACCGTGATGCAGTACGGCGTGCCGACTTCGTCTTGCCGCGCATAGCGGCGGCCGATGTTCCCGGACTCGTCGTAGTCGGTCATGATGCCCGCGGCGCGCAGGTCTTGCTCGATGCCTTGGGCCAGTTCCGGAAGACCGTCCTTGCTGGTCAATGGAAGGATCGCGGCCTGCACGGGGGCCACGGCAGGGGCCAGGTGCATGACGGTGTAGGGTTCGCCGTTCTTCTCGCCCTTCTCGTAGGCATGTTCCCACAACGCGTAGAGGATGCGGTCCACGCCGAAACTGGGCTCGATGACGCGAGGGATGACCTTGCGGCCACTGATGCGCCATTCGCCATCGATGCTCTGGTAGGCCTCGGCAGGGATCTCGACGCTCTGGCCATCCACATCGATCTCCAATGCGTCGTCGCCGGGAGTGGCGTCCTTGGGGCCCTGGATGACGAGTTCGTCATCCAGCCAGGCCGCGTCGAACTTCTCGTGTTCTTTGAGCATCGCCACTTGGTCGTCGAAGACCGCCTCGAGGGCCGCGGCGATCTTCTTGGCCTCCGCCTTGAACGTGCGGC
>JBFGSX010000040.1:0-9553 GCA_041566495.1 Thermoplasmatota archaeon | reverse complement strand
TTCCACCGACGACGGGGTGCGCAGGTTGACCTCGACGAGGCCGGTCTTGCGCTTGATGATATCATCCTCTTCAAGGACTGACTGCAGGGAGCCATCCATCTGCTCATCCGCGATGACCGTGATGGATTCCGAGCCGTGCAAGACATGCACTGGACTGCTCTGGGTCTGCATCTTGGGGACCGCTTTCTCCAACTTGCCGAACAAGGACCAACTGGGGCGCAGCGTCCACACGGCCACCCGCGTCCGCACCTCGAGGCGACTCTTGTCCAGGAGTTTGCGGATGTCCTTTTCGTACGCCCGGGCCGTGGGATCGGCCTGGTAGCGACGGCACGCCACCAACACCGCCTCCTCTTGGCTGATGTGGGTCTCATCCATGATGTGGCGGCTCAGGGCGCTGAGGTTGACGATCCCCATGCCCAGGGCGTCACGCACCACGGGCCTGCGGTCGATGTACTCGCGGACGGTGGCGGCCACAGAGGGCGGGCGGAGGGCCTTCGGTCGGGGCACCCGTGAAGGTACGTTTTGTCGGATATAAG
Organism: Thermoplasmatota archaeon; assembly: GCA_041566495.1. Taxonomy (GTDB): domain Archaea; phylum Thermoplasmatota; class E2; order JACPAO01; family JAHFTW01; genus JBFGSX01. The sequence continues at coordinate 9,017 of JBFGSX010000040.1, read as the reverse complement.
ACACAACTGTCTCCCCGCGTCCCACGTTGTGCATCGACCTTTTTCCTTCCGGGTATTGAGGCGTGTTCCATGCCCTCCCACATCGTCCTCGCCTACTCTGGTGGTCTTGACACCTCCGTCGCCGTCCACTGGCTCAAGCAGCAACATGGCGCGGACGTGACCTGCGTGCTCATCGACCTCGGCCAGCCCATCAAAGGCCTCGACGAAGCCGTCGCCCGCGCCTACCACAACGGCGCCAAGAACGTCGTCGTCATCGACGCGAAGCAGGAATTCTGCGACCAGCACATCGCCCCCGCCATCCAGGCGAACGCCATGTACGAAGGCCGCTACCCGCTGGCCACCGCACTGGGTCGCCCACTCATCGCAAAGAAGCTCGTGGAAGTGGCCCTCGAAGTCGGCGCTGACGCCATCGCCCACGGCTGCACCGGCAAGGGCAATGACCAGGTCCGCATCGAAGCCGGCATCAAGGCCCTGGCCCCCCACATCACCTGCCTCGCCCCCCAGCGCACCCACCCCATGAGCCGCCCCGAAGTGCTACGCTACGCCGAAAAGCACGGGTTGCAACTGCCCCCGATCAAGAACAACCCGTACAGTGTCGACGAGAACCTGTACGGTCGCTCCTGCGAAGGCAACGACGTAGAAGACCCCGCCAACGCGGTCCCCGAAGCCGCCTACGCCTGGACCTCCAGCCCCTTCGATGCCCCCAACACCCCCGCCACGTTCACCCTCGGATTCAAGGCGGGCGTCCCCGTCACCCTGGACGGCCAAGCCATGCCCCTTGAGACCATGGTCCACGAGCTCAACGCCATCGCAGGCAGCCACGGCATCGGTCGCATCGACATGGTCGAAAACCGCCTGGTCGGCATCAAGACCCGCGAGGTCTACGAAGCCCCCGCGGCCATCGCCATCCTGACCGCCAAGCAGGCCCTTGAAAGCCTCGTGCTGACCAGGGACGAAGCCCAAGCAAAACCCGCCATCGAGCAACAATACGCCCAACTGGTCTACGATGGCAAGTGGTTCACCCCGGTCAAGGGTGCCATGGACGCCTTCATCCAGACCATGCAGGCCACCGTCACGGGCACCGTCAAAGTCCAGGCCTACAAGGGCTCCTTGACGGTCCTTGGAACCGAGAGCCCCAACGCCCTCTTCGACGAGGCCCTGGCCACCTACGACGACGGGGACAGCTTCCACCACCAGGACGCCACTGGCTTCATCGCCATCTACACCCTGCCCCAGGTCGTGGCCGCCAAGGCCCGCGGCACCACCCTGAAGCCTCCGATGGAGAAGGTAGCGTGAACGTCTGGAGCGCACGCACCGGCACCGGCCTCGACAAAGCCTTCCAAGCCTTCAGCAGCAGCATCCAGGAAGATGCCGCCTTCCTGCAACACGACCTCATCGGCAGCATCGCCCACGTCCGGGGCCTCGCCCACGCAGGCCTCGTCACCCCAGAAGAGTGCAACGACCTCGTCAACGCACTTCAGGCACTGCTGGCCTCGTCCAAAGACGGTTCCTTCACCTTGGACCCGGACCTGGAAGACGTCCACATGAACATCGAGTCCGCCATCACGGCCCAACTCGGTGACACCGGCCGCAAACTGCACACCGGGCGCAGCCGCAACGACCAGGTCGCCACCTGCATCGTCTTGTACGCCCGGGAACACCTGGCGACCATCGCGGCAGGCTGCAGCGCCGTGGCAAAGGTCCTCGCCACGCAGGCCGAACTCCACGCCAGCACGCCTTGGGTCGCACGCACCCACGGCCAGCCTGCCCAACCCGCCACCCTAGGCTTCCTCCTATCGGCCCATGCATGGCGCTTTGCAGACGCGGCGCAGCAGATCCTCTGGACCGGCCGCCACATCAGCGTCTCGCCCCTCGGTAGCGGCGCCATCGCCGGCAGCACGCTACCCCTGGACCCTGCTTACACCGCAGACCTGATGGGTCTCGAACCCCCCATGAACGCCTTGCTTGGCGCAGGGACCCGGGACGTGGTGACCTCGGTCCTGCAATGCACCACGAAGGTCGCCCATTGCCTCAGTAGCCTCGCTGAGGACCTGTTCGGGCTCGCATCCAAAGGCGCGGTAGCCTTCCCGTCCGGCCTCACCACCGGCAGCAGTCTGATGCCCCAGAAGCGTAACCCTGACGCCATCGAACTGGTCCGTGGCAAGGCCCGCGCATTGCTGGGCCACGAGGCGGCTGTACACGCCATCGTCTTGCCCCTGGGCCTTGGATATGTCCGGGACCTGCAAGTCGTGAAACCTCACCTCGTCGCCGCCTGCCAGGACACCCACGCATGCCTCGAGGTCATCCACGCATGCATCGCAGGCGCCTCGTTCAAGGCTGCTGTGTTGGCCCAGGATCTTGCCCTACCGGGCATCGGTGCCACAGACGCTGCTGAAGCCCTCGTCGCGCACGGCGTGCCGTTCCGCACCGCGTACCACATCGTCGCCGCCGCCCACCTGGAAGGGGTCGATCCTACAGCCACCATCATGGCATGCGACGCACCTGAGGCCGCCAAGATGGCGGCCATCGCCGCCCTACAAGGGGACGCCATGGCCAGGGACACCCTCGGAGGTCCAGCCCCCGTCGCCGTGGATGCCAGCCTACGCCGCCTTGATGGCGTCCTGGCCACGCTCAACACGCAGATCGCAGCAGCCCAGCAGTCGTGCAAGCAAGCAGAGAGCCTCCTCGAGGTCGCCTGATGGCACAACTCACCCTCGGGGGCAAAGCCGTCCACTACCCGCCCCACGTCCTAGGCATGACCGACCTTCACAGCACCCTGAACCCGGTGCTGCGCTCCGCGCTGAAACTGAAGCGCCTAGCGGCAGAAGGCCCCATCCCCAAGTGGCTTGCCGAGAAGTCCGTGCTGCTGATCTTTGAGAAGAACAGCACCCGGACGAGGGTCAGCTTCGAGATCGGCTTGCAGCGCCTCGGCGCCGTCGTGATCAGCCTAGACGCGCAGAACAGCCAGATGGCCCGCGGCGAAAGCCTCGAAGACACCTCCAAGGTGCTCAGCCGCTACGCCGATGCCATCGTGATCCGCGCCAACAAGCACACCGACGTGGCCACCCTCGCCGAGCATGCCACCGTCCCCGTCGTCAACGCCCTCACCGACATGGAACACCCCTGCCAGGTGCTCGCAGACCTCATGACCCTCACCGAGAAGTGGGGCGACCTACAGGGCAAGACGTTCGCCTACGTGGGGGACGGGAACAACATGTGCCACTCCTACATGTTGGGCGCCGCCATGGCCGGGATGCACGTGCGCATAGCCACTCCCGTGGCATTCGCGCCCCAACCCCACATCATCGAGCAGGCCGAAGTGATCGCGCGCATGCAAGGCGTCACCATCGACATCTGCAACGATCCCCTCGAAGCCGTGCAAGGAGCCGACGCCGTCGCCACAGACACGTGGATCAGCATGGGCGACGAGGCAGACACCCAAGCACGCCTGGAGGCCTTCCAGGGATTCACCGTCGATGAAGCCATGATGCAGATCGCAGGCCCGGATGCACTCTTCCTGCACTGCCTACCAGGCCACTGGGGCGAGGAAGCCACATACGACGTCGCCCATGGCCCCCGCAGTGTCATCTACGACGAAGCAGAGAACCGCATGTGGGCCCAGATGGCACTCGTCACCCACCTGCTTGGCGGACCGCCGGCGTAATCAACCCGCACGCTCATCGCCCGTCGTGCAGGAAGATCCTGTCCGTCGGGCGAGGCTTCGTCCATGAAAGCACTCGTGCTGAGCGGTGGCGGCAGCCGTGGGGCCTACCAGGCGGGCGCATGGCAGGCGCTCCATGATACGGGGTGGCGGCCAGAGCTTGTCGTCGGCACCAGTGTAGGCGCCCTCAACGGAGCCCTCATCGCCGCCCACACTCCGACAAAAGAGATCCTAGACTGGTGGCGCAACCTACGGCAAAAAGACGTGCTGCGCAACCGCAAGGATGTCCTCGCTGCGGGACGGTGGACCAGTTTTTACGATGCCCGGCCACTGCGGGAATTGATCCGCCAGAACCTCGACCTAGACCGGCTGCGCGCCGGCACCCCACTCAAGGTGCACGCGGTCTGCCTCGAAACCGGAGAAGAGGTCGTCTGGGATTCCCCGGAACTCACTCAGAAGCACTTCATGGCGACCACGGCGCTCATGCCTGGCCTGCCACCCGTCCGCATCGGGGACCGGCACTACGCCGACGGGGGCCACTGGGGCGCATTGCCTCTCCGCCATGCCCTGGAAGCCGGCGCCACCGACGTGCATGTGCTGCTGCACGACCCCATCGAGCCCCACGAAGCGCCATTGCCACGAGGCATCAGGCAAGTGCTACGGAGACAGTCGGACATCGTCTGGCACGGGCGCCAACACGCCGAATGGGACGTCCTGCAATTACGCATGCAGCTCCCCAAGAAACACCCTCAGCATCTGCAGAAGGCCAACATCACGCTGCACGCGCCTGAGCCTGCGTTGCAGAACGAGATCTTGCGCTTCCAACCTAAGCTGGCCGCCGAACATATTGATCGCGGCATCGCCGAGACCCGCCGGCGTTTGCAGGCATAAGCCTCGTGCCCGCTGGGGCAACGCGGGGAAGCAGTGATGAAGCCAAGGGCGGATGGCTCGCACCGCTGCGATTGTCATGAACGAGTATGCTGCGCTGCTCATTGGAGTCGCCTGCGCCGGCCTCGGGGGCGAACTGTTCGTCAGGGGTGCCGTGGGGCTCGCAAGCTGGGCACGCATCTCACCGGGCATCATCGGCGCCACCGTGGCAGGGTTTGCCACGTCCAGCCCAGAGATGTCCGTGGCCATCAATGCCGCTTCCTCAGGCAAGCCCCAGATCGCGCTAGGGGACGCATTGGGGAGCAACATCGTCAACGTCGCCCTCATCCTGGGCCTTGCCCTCACCATCTCGGGCATCCAGAGCCCCCGGGGCAGCGTGAAGCGGGACTTTCCAGTGGCCCTCCTGATCCCGATCATCACGGGTGTGCTGTTCTTGGACGGCCAGCTCTCCCGATTCGACGGCATCCTGATGTTGGGTATGTTCTTCGCCTGGCTGGCAGCGGCTGTCGTCGAGGCGCGCCAGCAAAGAAGTGCGGCAGAACAAGTGTTGGGGCTGCCTCGCCGCTGGCTGGTCGTGCTATCCTGCATCGCCGGACTCGGTCTCCTGGTGGCGGCCGGCAATCTGGTCGTGACCGGGGCCCGCGGCATCGCGCTGGCCTTCGGCGTCGACGAATTCATCGTCGGGGCCACCATCGTGGCGGTGGGTACGTCAGTACCCGAACTTGCGACGACGATACTCGCCAAGATCCGAGGACACGACGAAGTCGGGCTCGGCACCATCCTCGGAAGCAACATCTTCAACGGCGTGCTGATCATCGGAGTGGCCGCCACCATCCACCCGATCACGGTACCGTGGCGGGAGGTGGCCATCACCCTGATCTTCGGGCTGCTGGCCGTGGCCATCACGTACCCGCCACGCATTGGCTTCATTGAACGTCGACGGGGGGTCATGTTGTTGGTCCTCTACGGCGCGTACCTCGCCACCATCCTGCAGCAACGGGTCGCCTAGACTGCCTCCTGCCCGCCGTGGCCACCTCAACCCTCTTGAGCGGCCCCTGGGTGGAACCCGCGTGGAGGTACGGGATCTTGGCATCATGGAGTACGGGGAATGCCTCGAGCTCCAACGCAGCATCTGGAGCCGCATCCGCGTCGCCGACGCCGAGGATACCATCCTCGTCGTCGAACACCCCCCGGTGGCCACCCTGGGCCGCCGAGGGGAAGAGAGCGAGGTCTTCGACAAGACCTTGCCCGTCTATCAGATCGAACGGGGTGGCAAGGCGACCTACCATGGCCCGGGCCAATTGGTGGTCTACCCCATTGCCCACTTGGGGGAGGGCAACAGGGACGTCCGCGCCTGGGTCCGGCACCTGGAACAGTTCCTGCACGACTGCCTCGCACACTTCGGCATCGACTCCGTCACGAAGCAAGAGTACCCCGGGGTCTGGACCGTGGCCACTGACAAGAAGATCGCCAGCATCGGCATCGCGATCAAGGACTGGGTCAGTTTCCACGGCATTGCGCTCAACGTCACCCTTGAGCCCAAGGAGTTCGAACGCATCGATCCCTGTGGACTCGGGGCGGCCGTCATGACCAACATGGTACGAGAAGGTGCTTCGGTCACCATGGAGGACGTCCGTGCATGGGTCCTGGAAAACGCGGCGGACCATTTCTCATCGTTCCGGCCCCGTGACCGCGGCCAGGACGCCATGCACTCTCATTTCTTGTAACTGGGAATAATCGCGCGATGCGTCGCAAGCGCGAATATTCGCAAGACTGGTCGGGAGCCGCGAAGGCATGCACCATTAACACCACCATTCGCGCGTTAACGCGTGGGTGGGAATCATGACGAATAGGCGCAACATACGTCTGGATTCCATGTGAAACCGTGGGGCTCAAGTATGCACCTCGAGTGCTTCTCCACGTTGACCCGCGTCGCATTGTACACGCGCGTCTCGACCGAGGATCAGGCCAAGGAAGGCTTCAGCCTCGACGCCCAATTGGGCCGCCTCAGGCTGTATGCGCAGGCACAGGATTGGCAGATCGCCGGCGAGTACGTCGATGAAGGCCACAGTGGCCGGACCATCCGCCGTCCAGCCTATGCCAAGATGATGGCCGAGCGCGAACAGTGGGATACGCTACTGGTCATGAAGATGGATCGTATCCATCGCAACAGCCGCAACTTCATGGCAATGATGGACCAGCTCACCAAAGACGACAAGGGCTTCGCCAGCGTCACGGAGAGCCTGGACACATCGACTGCCATGGGGCGGTTCGTGATGGACATCATCCAACGCATCGCCCAACTGGAATCAGAACAGATCGGGGAGCGTGTCTATGTGGGGATGGATCAGAAAGCCAAATCCGCCGGCGGCACCCTCGGCAAGCCCGCACCCTTTGGATATGCCTACGACGTGGAGGGAGCCCTCCAGATTGTCGAAGGCGAGCGTCCCTGGGTCGAAGGCATCTACGAGCGGTTTGCCGCAGGAGATGGCAAGCAACGCATTGCAGACTGGCTCAACGCTGAAGGGGTCCAGACTCGCAGGAACACGTTCTGGACCGTCTGGAACATCACCCACATCCTCACGAACCCGACCTATGCGGGCGCCCTGCAGTGGGAAGATCACGTGCAACTGGATGCCCATGCTCCCATCATCGCGCCCAAGCGGTTCGACGCGGTCCAGGCGCGCATCCGGGCAACCAGCCCGAAGCGACGACTCTACTTTTTGACCAGCGTGGGCGAACCAAAGCAGATGTCTACACAAGCCTGAATATTCGCGTATTCGCTGCTGCCTGCCAATATTTGCTTATTGGCGATGTTGGCCGCTGAATGGCCACCATTGTACAATATCGGGATGCTGCGCCGGATCTGGGTGGCCATCCAGGTGTCGTCGGGCGACGCCAAGCCACCAGAATCGGCCCAAACTCTGCCCTAAATGGCCGCGAACAGCGTTTTCTCCGGGGCAAATGACTGTTACCTGCCATTTGCCGCTTGATATTCGGACTACCGAATATCAAACGGTCTGGCGGTTGGTGTTTATATACTCCAATTCAGCCACACTGCCGCTGCGCGAATATTCGTGACAACTGGGCGTTAGGTGACTATTTGCGCCTCAGTGTTTCTTATGGTGTTGCAGGTGGAACAGCACAATCGAGTCGATCTCCAACTGACCTAGCGTCCGATTGGTGATGATGTAGCCGACCGTGAACAGGCCTGCCAAGCCGCTACTGATCTGGGCCAGCGTCGATAGCGTGTCCTCGACGGCAGCGAGGCCGGGTAGGCGCCGAAGGATGAATGCCACTGCGCTGGCGATGGCGCCCATGGAAAGGAAGGCCATCATGACGGCCTTGGCGATCAGCCAGCGCTTCAGGCGCTTCATATTGGACTGCAGCTCGGCTCCGCGCTCCCCTTCCAGTAGCGCAGGGTCGCGTGCCACGGCATCCACCAGGTGTGCCTGGCGGCCGCGGATCCACCATCGCAGCTTGGAGTCGTAGGGGTACACAAGAGCCCCAAAAGGGGGCCGCAACATGGAGGCTTCGAAAGATAGAGGGGGAAGAGGATGGGATGCAGTTCATTCTCAGGGTCACACGACGCGTTCTGTATACTCCCAGTCGTCGGTGACCACACGGATCCAGCAGAAGCTGTACATGTGGTTTCCTCCCAGTTGCGTATGCCCGCCTCGCCGGCCTCCCAACCATTGGGGCGGGATTGGAGCACGGGGTTGGCAGATATTTAAGGCGTCGCAAATGAAGCGACGTTGCACGTGGAGTTCGCACCACGCGCGAATAATGGCGGACTAAACGGGGTGTGGCAAATCACTGCGCATTAACGCACAAAGAGGGTTTGGGGGGCTGCTAGGGGGGGCTAATCGAGGAGCGTAAACAGCACGTCATCCTGGCCGACGTCGAACACGCCGAGACGAGCCCCAGCATCCAGCCAACCATGGGCATAATTGACCTGGGCGAAGGCGTTCACGTGATCGCCCCTGGAATGGAAATGCTGCGCGTCCGAAAAGTACCGCTCGGCCATGTCAAGGAAGTTCTCCGCGATGCGCGCAGCGAACGATTTGGGGGGTGCGATGACCTGCACCTTCTCGAATGCGCGACGGGTGGTGTCGAGATACTTCTCGATCTTGGCGTCCGTGATCTCCGTCAACGATTCCACAAGCGTCTGATGCCGCCCCGGTTCTTCTTCCGTTCGGTCCGGAGGCGCTGGTGGAATTGGCAGGAATCGGCCAATGGGCAGCGGATGCAGGCCGGGGCCTCCTCGTGGCACACATTGCGGGAGATCTCTGCGTAGAGGCCGACGCGCATGTCTGGGTTGCGGCCGTTTTGGATCGCGAGGCGTTGGATGAAGGCGATCGTGTCTTCGGGACTCCGTCCCTCGACCAAGCCGACTCGTTGCGCGACCCGCTGGATGCCTGGGGCGTCCGACTTCTTCCAGGATGGGAGGGGGACCTCCTTGGGTGGG
>JBFGSX010000039.1:0-9586 GCA_041566495.1 Thermoplasmatota archaeon | reverse complement strand
GCTGGCCAAGGACGTCGACCTGGAAGGCCTAGCAAAGGTCACGAAGGGTTACGTCGGTGCCGACATCGAGAGCCTGTGCCGGGAAGCCGCGATGATCGCCCTGCGCGAGGACAAGAAGGCGCGCACCGTGGGCAAGCACCACTTCGATGAAGCGCTCCGCACCGTCCGCAGCAGCGTCACCGATGAGGTCGTCAAGTACTACGACCGCCTCGCCGAACAACTCGGTCAGACGGCGGTCAAGAAGGTCGCGACCGGCGGCTCCGGCGGAATGGAATTCCTGTAATCTCGCAGGCATGCCCCGACATCCACGTGCCTGGTCGGCAGCCTCGGCCAATGGCCTGGCACGTGTTCCTCCCCCACGCTTTCCCTTCCTGCACCCCTTGACTGGCCACATCCATGGCTCGGCAGGATTCTAGTCGTGCTGTGAAGCGGCGGAAAGGAGGTTTTATGCCGGTGATGGCCCTCTGAAGCTCAGGGATGCAGAATGAAGATCTTTGAGTCTGAACTTCGAGGCAAGACGGTAATGAGTGACGAGGGCGGCTACTTGGGCGTCCTGCGCAACTGCTCTGCCAACCTGGAGACCGGCGACCTGGTCTCCATCCACGTGGAACCGGCCGAGGAGATCGATCCTCGCCTCTTCCCCAACGACGACAAGGGGCGCATCACGTTCCCTTTCAACTCGATCAAGGCCGTCCGCGACGTCGTCGTCGTGGCCGTCAACTAAGTTCCGCGTCTTTTCATCATCACACGATGATGGTCACAGGGTAGCGGAGCGTAGGTCCTGGCCCTGCATCCTTGGTCAGCACCAGATCCAGTTCGAGCGTCCCCGAGGCCGTGGCCGTGGCCAACGCGCGGAGTTCCGTCTGCCCTACCGTAGGGACATCCACGGGCAGGCCCCCCGTCTTCGTCGCGACGCCGTTGGCGACGATGATCTCGATCTCCGAGCCCACGCCGTCGTTCAGGCGGAGTGTGATGCTGTCCAACACGCCGGCAAAGCCCGTGTGGCTGCGGTACTCGGCGTGCACCTGCCATGAGTCGTCGGTGCTCACGATGTCCAGGATATCATCGGATAGCAGGATGTCGGCCGCCGCCACAGTGATCGAGGCCTGTGTGGCGCTGGTCCCGATGGTCGCCACTCCCTTGTCAGCCTGGGCGAGGGTCGCGAAGGCATCTTGGCTGGTGCTGTTGATGCTGGCATCCTGGCCGACCGCCACGTTGGCCAGGGCCACCGGGACGATCAGGACCAGGATCAACCACTTGCTCATACAGCGGTCAGCGTGAACTCCAGATCGAAGGCACCCAGACTGTTGGTGCCTTGGCCATCCGCGACGGTCATGTCGATGCGGATGTCGTAGGCCTTCAGGGCGGGCAGGGTGAAACCGCCCCCGGTGTCGGCGACCGCGTCGTATTGGTCCACTTGGGTGCCGACGTCATTGAAGACCGTGAACGTCATCGCAGTGATGTCGGCATCGGGGGCTGCGCTGCGGCCCAGGCTCACCGTGTAAGCCTGCGTGGCGTGGGTGTTGCTGATCTGCACCATGTCTGTCACTTGCATGGTGGCGCCGGAGACCGGGGTCAAGGTGATGGAGGCCGTGGCACCGTCACCAGGTACGCTCATCGTGGCGAAGCCCGCGAGTCCGCCGCCGCCGTCTTGGAAGACCACGTCGCTCACCCGTGATGTACTGGTGACGGTGGCGTCCTGGGTCAGGATGATGGCGCCCACGACCGCGGTCGCGGCCAAGAGCAGCCCGGCCACCACGAAGACTGCGGGGCGCCGGTGCCAGCGGCGCTTCGTCGTGGGGCGGTCGTTGAAGGTTCCTTGCGGACGGGTCGATTCGGCCATGGTAGCTGTCGAACGGGAGACCAAGCATAGGGCGCTTGCGAAAGTCCCGCTGGCCCCAATGCCCCATGCGGCCCAACATGGACGGGCGCAACCTGAACATGTACGAGTTTGGTCGACTATTTCTTTCTCCCCGGACACAATGATTATCCTCACTCCTAGCAATCGCCGTTGGCCCTCCGGGGCAGGGAATCGATCGATGGTCCTCTTCGTAGACAAAGCAGCCGTCCTTGGCGCCGGCATCATGGGAGCGCGTATCGCCGAAGTACTGGCGATGAACAACGTCAACGTCATCGTCCGAGACATCTCGGACGAATTCCTGGACAAGGGTCGCAAGACCGTCGAGGACGACCTCGATGCCCTCGTGGCGTTCCACCAAGGCAAAGCCGACAAGGCCATCACCGACTTCGAGAAGAAGACCGGCGTCACCCTTACCGACGACCAGAAGGCCACCGTCGCCGAGAACCTCAAGCCCACCTACGACGAGACCCGCAAGAAGCGCATCCTCGACAAGATCACCTGGACCACCGCGTTGCCCGACGTCGCCGACTGCGACATGGTCATCGAAGCGGTCCCCGAAGACCTGCAACTCAAAGGCAAGGTCCTCAACGAACTGTTCGAGCACCTCAACGACCACGCCGTGGTCGCCAGCAACACCTCCACCATCGGCATCACCAAGCTGGCCGCCCTCCTGCCCAAGGACCGCCGTGGACGCTTCCTAGGCATCCATTTCTTCAATCCTCCGACCACCCTACCCCTCATCGAGATCATCCCGGGTATCGACACCCGCTACGACGTCGCCGAGGACGTCATCAACGTCTTCGCCCCCATGCGGAACCAACGGTTCCCCATGCTGCCCGTCCAGGTCAAGGAATGTCCGGGTTTCCTCGTCAACCGCATCCTGGCCCCGATGCTCAACGAAGCCTTCCTCTGCTACGAAGAAGGCATCGCCAGCCCCAAGGACATCGACCTCGCCATGCAGGCGGGTGCCGGCATGCCCATGGGCCCCCTCGCCCTCGCGGACATGATCGGCCTGGACGTCATCCACCACGCAGGCCTTTCCATCGCTGAACAACAGGGTGGACGTCTTCCGCAAAGGGCCCCCCTCATCATCGACAAACTGGTTGCCGCCGGCCGCCTAGGGCAAAAGACCGGACGCGGCTTCTACGAATACAACAAGGAGTGAAACACATGGGAGAACTCATCAAAGTCAAGATCGAGAACAAGATCGCCGTCGTCACGCTGGACCACCCCCCGGTCAATAGCCTGAGCCCGGCGATGCTGAAGGAACTCAAGGAGGCCTTCACGTCCCTCAGCGACGACGCCAGCGTCAATGCTGTCGTCCTCACGGGCAACGGCAACCACGCGTTCTGCGCCGGTGCCGACGTGAAGGAACTGGCCGGCGCCAGTCCTGACCAGGCCAAGGAGATCGTCTCCATGGGCCACGACGCCTTCAACGCGGTCGAAGACTGCAAGAAACCCGTCATCGCCGCCATCAACAACCTCGCCCTCGGCGGTGGTTGCGAACTGACGCTGGCCTGCGACATGCGCATCAGCAGCGACCGCGCCCGCTTTGGCCAACCCGAAGTCTGGCTCGGCCTGATCCCCGCCTGGGGTGGCAGCACCCGTCTGCCCGCCATCATCGGCGCCGCCAAGGCCAAGGAACTGATCTTCACGGGTCAGATGATCAATGCCCAGGAAGCCCAGCGCATCGGCCTGGTCAACAAGATCGTCCCCGACGGCGAAGAGGTCCGCGCGGCCATCGACATCGCCCGCATGATCGACCGCAAGTCCGCTCCGCTGGCTGTGCAGGCCGCCAAGCGCGTCATCAACGAGAACCTCCGCGCCGCCAACCGCGACAGCGCACTCGAGAACGAACTCGAAGCGGCCGGCACCTTGGCCGCCAGCGAAGACCTCGTGGAAGGCATCACGGCGTTCATCGAGAAGCGCAGCCCCGAGTTCAAGGGCTCGTAGCGCTCTGAGCGAAGCGGTCCATCCATCCTCGACGCGATGGGCCCGATACCGCCGAACCCACTCCACCCCCTTCCTCCTCACCTCCAATATCCAACCTCCATTTCCAACCGGTCCCTATGGCATTTGAATTCTCCTTCCCGCCAGACCTGCGCTTGCTGCAACGCAGCGCCCGCTCGTTCCTGCGCACCGAGATCGAACCCAACCTCCCTACCGATGACTGGAGTGGCCACGGCGGCGACAGCCCCCTCCACTTGGTCAAGAAGATGCAGGACCAAGGCTACTTCTCCATGCCTGTCCCCGCCAGTCTCGGCGGCGCCGGCATGGGTGAACTGGGCTACTGCATCCTCATGGAGGAGACCGGCGCCGTTGACGCAAGCCTCGGCACCATCCTGGGCGCCCACACCGGCATCGGCATGATGCCCATCTACCTCTTTGGCAACGACGACCAGCGAGAACGTTGGGTGCGCCCCGTGGCCGAGCAGAACAAGCTCTGCGCCTTCGCCCTCACTGAGCCCACCGCCGGCAGCGATGCCGCCAGCATCAAGACCAAAGCTGTCCGGGACGGCAATGACTACCTCATCTCAGGCACCAAGATCTGGTGCAGCAACGGCAACTTCGCCGACTACATCGTCGTCTTCGCCGTGACGGACGAGACCCTTGGCGCCCATGGCGGTGTCACTTGCTTCCTCGTCGAGAAGGGGACTCCTGGCATGACCGTGGGGACCATCGAAGACAAGCTGGGCATCCGCCACAGCAACACTGCCGAGCTGATCTTCGACCAATGCCGCGTCCCGAAGGAGAACATCATCGGCAACGTAGGCGAAGGGTTCATCGTCGCCCTCACGGCCCTCGATGGTGGCCGCGTCGGCCTCGCCGCCGCCTGCCTGGGTGGCACCAAGCGCATCCTCGAGAAGTGCGTCCATCGCGGCCTCGTGCGGGAACGCTGGGACAAGACCATCGGCAAGAACCAGAGCGTGCAATGGATGCTCGCCGACATGGCCACGGACATCCACCACGCCCAATACGCCGTGTATCACGCGGCGACCTTGACAAACGAATACTATCACCGCATCGCGGCCGGTGAACCGGTCAGTCGGAGCCTGCGCGAACAAGTGAGCCGCGCCGCGGCCGCCACCAAGATCCAGACCAGCGAGATGCTCGGACGGGCAGGCGACGCCAGTATCCAGATCTTCGGTGGCGACGGCCTGCGCTGGCGCTATGGCATGGAACGCGGTTTCCGTGACCAGATCATCACGGAGATCTACGAAGGCACCAACGAGATCCAACGTCTCATCATCGCCCGTGAACTACTGCAAGGCGTGGGGGTGGACTTGTGATTCGCTGCGTGATTCACAAGTCAGGCGACCCCCCGGGTCGCCGGACCTTCGACCTGGGCGCGCAGCGCCGGGGCCGATGGGGACCGACGGGGTCCCTTGGGGCCCGTCGCGAGGTGCTCGCATGAAGGTCCTGGTCCCCGTCACTGGCGCCTTCCATGGTCGCCTCCGGGTCCGTCGCAGCAGCGGCACTCTCGACACGGAAGGCCTGGAGCGCGTCCTCAGCGACCCATCCATCCGCGCCATCAGCCTTGCCAAGCAACTGCAAGCAGAAGGAGCCGAGGTCATCGCCGTCCACGTGGACAAAGGCGGTGGCGAAGAGGTCCTCCGAGAGGCCCTCGCCCATGGCCTTGACCAAGGAATCCTGGTCCAAGGCGCCGACCAAGACCACAGCGACGCCTCCGTGCGCGCCGCGACCATCGCTGATGTGTACCGCCAGCACGGTCGCTTCGATTGCGTCATCGGCCCCGCACGCAGTGAATTCGCTGGCTTCAGCGGCACGCTCGCCTCCGTGGCTGGCCACTTGGACCTACCCTGCGTCGTCGGTGTCACCGGCATCCGCAGCGACGGCGACCGGTTCCAGATCGATTACGACTCCATCTTCGGACGCTACGAGATCTCCATCCCACGCCCGTGCGTGGTCCTCGTCGGCCTCGTCGAGCCCAGCTACCCGACCGCCAATGGCATCCGGGAAGCGTACCATGAACGGGGCATCCTCAGGGTGCAAGCCGACCAATACACGGTCCGCACGGCGCTCACCAAGCGCCTACGGGTGGAGCCCACGCGGGGCGAAGCCCAGAGCCTCGAAGAGGTCGATGGCGGTACCCTGCTGCGTCGTCTGCGCAGTCGCGCACTCCTGCCTGAATCGGAGGTCGCATGAGCGACGACGCCTGGGGCTTTGCCGACATCTACAGCATGGACGCCAAGGACTCCGACAGTGGCGGCGCCCTGGAGGACGTGAAGAGCGACGAATGGCGCAACATCCTGGTGCTTGGTCGCGCCACCTCCGACGGCGTCTACCCCGAGACCCTCGCCTTGGTGGGGCGTGCCCGCCACTTGGCTGACGAACTCGGCTGTCGCGTGGAAGTGCTCCTGATCGGCAACGACTTAGAGCCTGCCACAGAGGTCCTCAAGAACTACCCGATCAACACGGTCTACAGGGTCGCCACCGAAGGGTACGCGCCCATCGACCGCACCGCCCGCATCCTCGAAGCAGTGGTCAAGAAGCGCCGCCCGGAACTTGTGATGGCGTTCCAGAGCCGTACCGGCGACGCGGTCATCGCATACACCGCCAGCCGCCTCGGCGTCGGCTTCGTGCAAGGCGCATTGGCCGTCGAGATCGACACTTACGAGCGCCGCGCCCGCGCGGTCCACGTGGCGACGAACACGCAGTTCCAGATCACCACGGAGTTCCAGCACTACCCGCAGTTCGTCTCCGTCCAGCGTGGCCTGTTCCGTGCCCCCATGGAAGATCCGTACGCCTCCGTCAATGTCCACGAGCTGGACATCGACATCGCTGGCGCCCAGATCGACGTCCTCTCCAAGCATGACGTGCCCCCAGCCACCCTCGCAGACGCAGAGCGCGTGGTCGTCGCCGGCGCCAGGGTCCGCAACGTCGAGGAGGTCGCCAAGGCCAAGGAACTGGCAGACCGCATCGGCGCGGTCTTCGGTGTCACTCGCAGCGTCCGCGACCGCGGCCTTGCAGGAGACGCTCCGCTCGTCGGTCATAACGACCAGCACATCGAACCCCGCTTGCTCATCTGCGTCGGGGTGCGTGGCAGCCTGGACTTCACCGAAGCCATCAGTGGCATGCCCACGATCTGCGCCATCGGAAGCCAGACCAGCGACCCGATCGCCAAGAAGGCCTCATACCTCGTGTCTGGGGATGTCGGGGAGGCCGTGGCCTCCGTGCTGGCATCGTTCTAAGGCAAGGGAAGAAGGAGGGTGTGGATGCGATGGCCGAGCCATGGGCTTCCGCCCATCGTCTCGTGCCAACGCGAACCGAGGTCGGTTCGGTATGCTAGCTCGCCGACTCTTCGAACCTGCTAGTACACATTCTCAGGCTTGTCGAACATGATCCCCGGCTTGTAGCTGGGGCTGAACTGCAGGGTCGAGCCGATGGGAAGGTCTGCCGGGCGGGTGATGAACGGGACCCAGCCACTGACTTGTGGGCCATTCTCCAGTTCAATGATGGCGAACGCGTAAGGGACCTCGTTCATGAAGATCTCAGGCGCCACGGTCTGGATGGTGTAACTGACGACCTTGCCCTTGTTGCTGAACTGCTTCGCGGAGATGTCTCGGCTGGAGCATTTGGGGCACCGGACCATCGGGGTGAATTGCTCGAACTTGCATTCGTTGCACTCCAAGCCCCATAGTTCTCCGTCGCGCATCTTGTCGGTCTGTTGCTTCATGGACATCACGGGGGCCACCGCCTTGTGAGGGTCCACGCTGCCATCGGCATCGTCTGTGCGTTCCTTGGTGATCTTGACGTCGGCCATGTTAGTCCCTCCTGCTCAGGATGTTGACAACGACCGTGCCGCCCGTGGCGCCCACGTTGTGCGTCAGGCCCCGCATGGCGCCATCCACTTGGCGCCCACCGGCTTCGTTGCGTAGTTGCTCGACGACCTCGACGATCTGGCCGGCACCCGTGGCGCCCACGGGGTGGCCCTTGGCCTTCAAGCCGCCGCTGGGGTTGATGGGGCGCTTGCCATCAGGGTAGGTCTCCCCGTCCGTCGCGGCTTGGGCGCCCTTGCCCTTGGCAAAAAGTCCGAGGTCTTCACTGGCGGCCACTTCGGCGATCGTGAAGCAGTCGTGGACCTCGAAGAAGTCGATGTCGTCGACGCCGACCTTGGCGTCCTTCATGGCTTGTTGGCCAGCGCGGACCGTGCCGGGGATGGTGGTCAGGTCCGGGCGGTCATGCAGGCTGGCCACGCTGCCACTGCGAGCACTCGCGTCGATGTACACGGGGGTGTCCGTCAGTTTCTTGGCGATTTCCGGCGTGCAAAGGATGGCCGCCGCAGCGCCATCACTGAACGGACAAGCATCGTAGAGTTTGAGGGGGTCGGCGACCTTCATGGATGCCATGACGGTGTCGATGTCGATCTTCTTGCGCAGGTGCGCGATGGGATTGTGAAGGGCGTTGTCGTGGTTCTTCACCGCGACAGCAGCCAGGTCCTCTTCCGTGGCGCCGTACTTCTCGAAGTACCCGCGGGCCATGGTGGCATAGAGGCCAGGGAAGGAGCAGCCATTGCCGCCCTCGAAGGTGTAATCAGAACCGTAGCCGAAGTAGGTGGTGGCCGTCAACGTGTCCAGCATGGAGACCCGTTCGACGCCGCCGGTCAGCACGATGTCGCTGAAGCCGCCTGCGACGTCCCGGTACGCGTGGTGGAATGCGGTGCCGGCAGAGGCACAGGCGGTCTCCATGACCGTGGCAGGCACTTCGGGGATGCCCAGCGCGGTCATGATGAGTGGACCCAGGTGGCCTTGCTTCTCAGCCATGCCGAAGGCGTTGCCGAAGTAGCCCCCTCCGATGTCCTTGGCGTCGATGCCCGCGTCCTGGATGGCGGCGTCGGCCGCTGCCGTCATGAGTTCGCGTGCTTGCAGCTCGTGTTTGCCGTACTGGGTGATCCCCACGCCGACAACGCAGACGTCTCTGGACATGTTCACCCTTAGGATGGACAGGTGGGGTGATAAGGCCTATTGACGGGGCTAGGCGAGCCAGCCGAGCACAAGCTCTGCCAGGTCCCCTTCGTCGGTGGCGCCAAGCACCGTGCCGTCGTCTTCTAGGACCACGACGGCAGCCTTCTGATTGGTGTCGTCGAAGCCGAACGCGGTGGCGACAGCGTTCTCGTAATCGGAGCAGATCAGGACGTAATCTTCGGCGTTGTCACCGAGTTTGGCCGCCATCTTCTCGTACGTGGCCTTGATCTGGGCATCGGCGACCTTCTTCCAAAGGCCGGCCATTGACTTGAGGTTCACCACGTTGGCCACCACGACGTCATCGGCGGAGGCATGGGCGCCACGGACCGCCTTGCCGACGAGCTTGGGGGCCTCTGCGGTGCGGGGCCCGTGCAGGACCAGGACAGCGCGGCGTCCAGCCAGGGATTCAAGGGACACGACCCGACCGCTGACGGCGGCTTCGGTCTTGAAAGCGGGGCACGGTTCGCCGGCTTGCATCGGTTTCGCACCGCTCGCCGGGGCTTTCAATGCTCTGTTTGCCCATCCCATGCCACTGGCCACTGCTCACCTGGATCCGTGATGCCCGCCGGAAGCGCACCGAGGGCGGCAAGGCAACGGGCCAGGAACGGCCTGGAGCGCAGATCATCATCCACGATGGCTCCATCGATGAGCAAGAGGTCCA
Source organism: Thermoplasmatota archaeon (assembly GCA_041566495.1). Lineage (GTDB taxonomy): Archaea > Thermoplasmatota > E2 > JACPAO01 > JAHFTW01 > JBFGSX01. Next base: position 78 of record JBFGSX010000039.1, on the reverse strand, counting down.
GGTCGATGGTGCGAGCAGCCCATTTGTCTTGGGTGCGCACCCGGCCCTCCTCGGCCTCGATGGTGTGCAGTAGCGCTG
>JBFGSX010000038.1:0-9609 GCA_041566495.1 Thermoplasmatota archaeon | reverse complement strand
GGCAGCCCAGGAATCCTGCGATGGCCGGGACCCACGCCAGGCTGAGCGGGATGCCAAGAAGCCAGACACTAGCGAGGGCGATGAGGCTCGAGCCCGTCGCGGCGGCCAATTGCCCGCGCAGGCTGACGGCCCCATTGGTGCCGGGTGCTTCGATGGGGAAGGGTGGCGTGATCCGGCGGCATCGGGTCGCCAGGCACCCGACTTCGCTTGCCAAGGTGTCTGCCGTGACGGCAGCGATGGCGGTGGCGAACGCCAGGGCCGCAGGGAGTTTGTCTGGCAGGAGCAGCCACGCCAGGACCGCCAGGGCAGCGGCCGCGCCGTTGGCCACGACGTTGTTCCAGCTTCGCTCCCCGTCCACTTCGTCTTCAAGGCCGCGTTCTTTCTTGCGCTTGCGACCGATGGCGGTGGCCAAGACCCCCAAGACCGTGAAGAGGGTCATGAGGATGAGCCATGGAATGCCTGCGATGATGGCGACCCAGAAGCCTAGCAAGAACGCCGCGATGGCGCCGGCTGCATCCAGGGCGCGTACGCTCCAGGCCAATAGCGCCAATCCGGTCAGGACCAGCAGGGTGACGAACAGCCACCAATCCAGGAGATCACCCGGGTACGGTGGGTTCGTCGACCAGTGAGAGCACGACGATCTTGGCGTCACGGTCCGGGTGGTCGACCTCGAGGATCACGAGGACATGTGCCACGACGGTGGTGCCGTCCCAGCTGTCGTCCAGGCCGGTCAGCAGGAACAACGTACTGGTGTCGTCTTGTTCCAGTCGGTAGGTGGAACCGGTAAGGGCGGCGTGGACAGCTTCCCAGTGTTCAGGCACGGCGAACGCGTCGAGCTCGCCGACGATGTCCATCTGGGCGCCTTCCATGCTGGAGGCCGGTTCGGCATCCGCATGGTCTTGGATGAGCATCCCAGCCAGCGCCATAGCAGATGCTAGACAAAGCAGGGATGCCGCCAAGGCCAGGGGACTGCGTACGCTGGTCAGGTTACCACGCCCATCGTTCGCAGAAGCGAACGGGTTCTTAGTCCTGACCGTCGGCCTTGTCGTCGCCGGATTCAGCCGCGTCGGCTTCTCCAGCGTCGCCCTCAGCAGCTTCGGCCTCAGCGGCCTCGGCGGCTTCGATCTCGGCTTCAGTCGGCTCAGCGACGACTTCTTCCGAGAGGGTGCCGGCGCCGCTCATGGCACGACCGCCGCGCTCGGCGGCGATGTTGATGACCTCAGCGAGGCTGCGGCCGTCGGAGGTGCCGACGTCGAAGTGGCAGGGCATGGCGATCTTGTTCATGCACTTGCGCATGGCTTCCTTGGCGTGGTCGATGGCACGCGCGTAGGTGTGGATCGTCAGGACCGGTTGGCCGGCCTCGATGCGGGCAGCGGTGCCGATCGGCTTACCGAACGCCAGGCGCATACCCATGGAGACACGGTCAGCACCCGCACCGCTGGCCTGCTTGTTCTGGCGCAGGACGTGGTGGGGGTACACGCGGACGTGCAAGTGGTAGTTGTCGCGGCCCGCCTTCTTGTCCATGTAACGGACGGCGGTGATACGCATCGCTTCCAGCGCCGTGTGACGGAGCTGGCCACGTTCCTCAGGAACGAGGTTGATGTGGACGGGGAAGTCACCGGTCTTGTTACCGGAGTGGAACTGCAAGATGCGCAGGCCGGGGACGCCACCCATGTATTCGCGGCGCGTGTAAGGGCGCTGGGTGATCTTGCGGTACATCTTTGCGGGGACTCGAGCCATAATCGCACCTGTATAGGAAACGGCATCCACCAAGGGTGGGCGCAAAGCGGCCGACATGGGTGCCATATTTAGCGCTTGGCTTGCCCAGGGGCGGTCTGGACCCGATTTGGGCTTGAAACAACCCCTCCACATCATGATTCCGCACATTCGCCACCCACTCTATGGTTTCCGGACGCCACCTCAGGCTATGCACGCCGACTGCCCCACGACCCGCAGCCAGTGGGCATGGATGACCACGACCGCCGTCATCCCGGCCCTCTGCGCGGCCCTCGGGTATGCCGTCGTGTTCCACGGGGACCTCCCCCGAGCATCCGCCGCGGTCGTGATGGGGTGGTCGCTCGTGCTGACATTCGTGGCCTCGCAGCGTACCGCTTTGCTGATGCGGGCCGCTCTCGAGGCACGGCCTCCGAGCCGGACCGTGGTCGAGGACTAGCACCCATCGAACTGCCCAAATGGGCGACTGCGGTGGCCCTGCTCATGAGTGATGTGGCCGATCTTTTTGATGACTGGGCCCGCCGCGGCCGCGCGGAAGGCATGGAACGAGGACATGGCGTGACCGCCGGCGACCTGATCGCTGCCTTGCCGATCGCCAAAGGCGCCCGTTTCTTGGACCTGGGATGCGGCAATGGCTGGGCCGCCCGGCATGCCGCAGGCCGCGGCGCCCACAGCATGGGCATCGACGCCAGCGAAGAGATGGTCAGGCGAGCCACGGAGGCGGCCCAGGAAGCGGGATTCGACGCCCGGTCCGAGGCCGCGGCCCCGACCGCATGGTTCCACCAGGGGGATTTTGCCCATATCCCTCGCCCCAACGACCACTTCGACGTGGCTTGGAGCATGGAGGCATTGTACTACGCCGCGGATCCGGACGCCGTCCTGGCCGAGGTGCACCGGGTGCTCAAACCCGACGCGCCCTTCCACATGGTCATCGACCATTACGAAGAGAACGAAGCCAGCCACTCGTGGCCGGACGACGTGGGGGTCCCTATGAGTCTGCGCAGCGAAGCGGCATGGATCGCGGCTTTCGAGGCGGCTGGCTTCCATGATGTAATGGCGCACCGCCTCCGGGCGGCAGATCCCGACGCGGAGGCCTGGAAGAAGGAGCAGGGCAGCCTCCACGTGACGGGCAAGGCCTGAACCGGCCAGGCAGCCGTCTGTTCGAATCGTGTCCGGACAGGTTTAACAACGACGGGGGCGACCTACGGTTGATGAAAGCCATCAGCACCATGTTGCTCCTGAGCCTGGTCGCCCTCTCGGGTTGTGTCAGTGAAGGAGCTGGCTCTGCCAGCATCTACGTCAAGGACGCAGCCACGGACGACTTCGATGAGATCCACGTGGTCTTCACCAAGGTCAGTGTCCACGCCGGCGGCAACGACACGGACAACGGCACTTGGATCACCCTCTGGGAGAACGCCACCGGCCGCGATATTGACCTACTGGACCTGAGCGGCGACCGTGCAGCGTTCCTGGGTGAAGCGGAACTGGACTCGGGCAAATACACCCAGATCCGCATCGAGGCGACCGAGGCGTACGGCATGCAGAACGGCAGCCGCGTCGAGATCGCCCTGGCCAACCCGACCCTGAAGGTCGTCAAGTCCTTCGAGATCGACGCCGGCAAGGAGACCCAGATCGTCCTGGACTTCGACTTGGATCGTTCGGTCAAGCAGAACGGCCCCAACGGCTGGAAGATGACCCCGGTCATCGGCAAGACCACGGTCACCATCGTCGAAGACAGTGAGTCCGGTGCGGACGTCCACGAAGAGGGCGAAGTCACCGAGATTGAAGGCGTCGCCTAGGCGACACCGCAAAATCCTCCTCCCTTCTCCCCTCTTTTGTGCGCAAGCGACAACGGCATAACAACCGCGCCACCAAGGCGACGCAGCGTATTGATTACCCTGCCCCCGACGAGGGCAAGCCGAAGCCCAAGCCGAAGGGACGCTCCATCGGCGGCCCGTGGGTCCGCCGGCGTAAGTAGAGACACGCCCATATCCGATGGGGAAGTGGACCGCCCGTGGCCACCACTTTTGCCATCGCCCGTGCCCTGCACATCCTGTTCGCCATCCTGTGGGTCGGGGGCGCCATCTACGCCACGCGCATCCACCTGCCCCTCATCCGCGAAGCCCAGGAATATGCACTGCGCTTCTACGCCAAGAGCAAGCACGACGCGTGGATGGGACTCACGGCGACGGGCACGATGGTCTTTGGCGGCATTGTCCTGCTGCTGAACCGAGATGGTTACGGATCCGAGATCATCGGCATGGGTGGCGCGGCATTGATGGGACTTGGCATGACGGCAGCGATGGTCGCCTACGGTATCGGCATCTTGGTGCATGTCCCCAACAGCCGCAAGCTCCGCGTGGCGGCATCGGCGATCCGATCGGGGGACGGCAGCCAGCAGGCGTCCTTTGATTCCCTGGTGGCCCGAGACAACCGCTTCAGCATGATCTCGGCCGGTCTTGTGGGCGCCGCCATGCTCTGCATGGTCAGCTTCCGCCTCTTTGTCTGAGGCAGGCCTCTGCGCACGGAGCCGCACCAGTACGGCGTGCCGGGCCACAACGCGGCCGGACCTTCGGGGTGCAGACTGAGCATCCGCTAGGATGCGAGGGAGAGCGCCCCGATGGGGATTTGAACCCCAGTCGACGCCGTGACAGGGCATCATGATAGGCCGCTACACTATCGGGGCACCAAGCGAAGCGGCCGAGGCCGCTCGAAGGGAGCAAGCGGTACTTGCGGTTGGGAATGAGGGTGGGAAGAGGGAGCGCCCGATGGGGCCAGGCGTCGCGAAGCGACGTCGGGCAAGGCCGCGCGCGGCCGGACCTTCGGGGTGGTCCAGATGACCGGAGGGAAGAGGGAGCGCCCCGATGGGGATTTGAACCCCAGTCGACGCCGTGACAGGGCATCATGATAGGCCGCTACACTATCGGGGCATTGGGCGGCGCCCCCCACGAATGATGGGCGCAGGGCGGCCCACATAGGGGCCATATTTAGCCATTGTCAGCGGGCCCGGTAGGCAGCAGCCCCCAGAACAGCCCCCACAGCCATCGCCGCAGCGAGCCCCACACCCATCAATCCGTCGACGATGACCACGTATCGGATGGCATTGGGGACGAACATCAGGGAGACACTGGTGGCCACAAGAGCCAGGCGGCGGTCGAAGACGCCGTCGGATGCTCGCCACGTCACGTAGACGGCCAGGAGGCTCATGGCGACGGGCAACGCCACGTAGACCACCCCGATGGCAGCCCGGGCGAACAGGCTGGCCGGTAGGAACTCCACGCCCCAATCATCGGTCACGGGGCCTTCGAGGCCGGTGGTGAAGATGATGGTCAAGATCATGACCGCCAAGGCGCCGGTCGCTTCTGCTGCTAGGCGGGCCGCCCCTCGACCGATGATGATGCCCACCATGATGTAGGACAGGCTGATGATGGTGAGGGCGCCAGCCACGGTCTGCAGATAGAAGACGGGGGCCAATGCATGGACGCCCGCCCAGTAGGCGAGGCGCAGCATCGTGAAGAGCGCCATGTAGGTGGCTACAGTGACCCAGAACGCGAACAGCGGGCGCCCATGCCGTGTCATGCCTTGGCGCGCTTTGACGTGCGAGCTCCATCGCGCAGCTACCGCCGATGCGATGGTGGCGACGGTGCCAAGGATGATGACGACCAGGACGCCATCCATGGGGCCACAGAGGACCCTCTGGGTAAGAGGACTTGCCTTCAGGCCGCAGGCAACACAAACGTGGGGGAATATCCCCCAATCAGAAGTGGGCCCTCCCAGATTCGAACTGGGGATCTTCGCCGTGTGAAGGCGACGTCATAACCAACTAGACCAAAGGCCCGAACGGATGGTCCGGATGGCCGCCGACTTGGGCGTTGCTTATGAGGGTTGCGAGGGGAACTGGAGTCCCTCTATTCCTTGCCTTCAAAGAGACTCGGCAAGTGGATGAGATATGCGCCATCCTTCTGGACGACGATGGGGTTCTTCTCCAAGAGGCCCTTGACGTCGATGTTGTATTCGCCGTCGCCGACGGTGACCGTGTCGGGTTTCTCTTCCTGCTTTTCGGCCATTTCAGCCAGGATGCGCTTTCGGGCCGCTTCGACGACCTTCATCCGAGCCTTGGTCTCAGCAGAGGTTTCCGTTGGACCACTGGAGGCCGCTGGCGCGGGGGCGTCCACCCGCTTGGCATCTGCCTGGACCTGTTTGACCAGCCGCCGGAGGTCGCGGGGCTTGAGCGTCGCCCAGCCATCTGCTCCGGCTGTGTCCTCGAGCGTCTTTCGCGCTTCGGGACTGGCCTCGGTGAGCATGTCCGTGACGACCTGGCGCAGGTCCTTCTGCGCGTCGGCGGCGATCTGTTTGCGTTCGACGTCATCGACGGCTGCGGCAGAGTAGAAGAAACGAGTGCCCTTGCATTCGGGGCAACCCTTCAGAAGGGCGCTGGAGCCCTCCTGGAAGGCGAACCCGCACGAAAGGCACTGGTGAGGCATCAGTCCTTACCCACGATCTTCGTGATGATCTTCTCGTTGTCCTTGGACACGAGGCGCAGGAGTTGCGCCGGACCGATCACGGCCATGCGGGGCCGGGGGCCGCCCATGACCATGCGTTGGACGAAGTTCTTGCCTTCATCCATGCCATAGGATTGGAGTTCGATGCCGATGAAGCCATCTTGGTCGATCTCGCGCATCGTCTGCTGGATGAGCGTGGCCTCTTCTTGGGGCGTGAGGCCCCGTTCAAGGATGAGGACCTTGCCTGCTTCGACCTCGTCGAGGATGAAGCGGACCTTCTCATCCGTGGTCATGCTCTCGATCTTTTCGGCAGAGATGAGGTGGATGTCCGGGAGGCCCTCTTTGGGCACGGCGAGCGTCTGGGTGCTGCGGTTCTTCTTGCCCATGGGTTCACCGGAAATGTTTGGCGATCACTTCGTACAAGCGGTCCATGTTGGTGCCTTCACCGGCGGAGATGGGCACCACCGGGTGCTGGGGGAACGCGGACTTGAGCATGGCCGGACTGGCTTCAGGCAGGTCGACCTTGTTGGCGACGATGATGACGGGCAGTTTGCGCGCCTCAAGGTTGCCCAGGATGGTGACGTTGACCTGGGTGAACGGGTCTTCGGCGGCGTCCATGACGAGCAGGACACCGTCGACTTCGTCGAGCCAGCGGATGGCTTCGATGACACCCTCGGTGGCCTCTTTGGCGCGCCGGCGGGCTTCGTCTTCGTCCATGCCGTGGTTCTCTACGAACTCGTGGAAATCGATCTGGGTCGAGACGCCGGGCGTGTCGATGATGTCGATGTGGAGTTTGGCGTTGCCCGCACGCAGGTCGATGTCCTGCTTCTTGCGGACGCGGCGGGTCTCATGCGCGATAGGACTGGCACTGCCGACCGTCTCACCCGTGAAGTCACGGCTGATGCGGTTGGCGAGCGTGGTCTTCCCGGCATTGGGGGGCCCGTAGATTCCGATGCGGGCGTGCTTCTTTCCGAAAACGGAAGATAGCCATCGCCCGAGGCTCAGCTGTTGGAGCAGCGGCTTCAGAGCCATAGGAGGCCCTCCCGCGCAATGCATCCCATCCATGTCAACAGAGGTGAGCCGGGTTGATGAACGCTGTGGTGCGGCCCTGCCAGGGCTCCGCGCCAGGCACCTGCCCGAGCAGCCTGGGTGCACGCGTCGACCGTAGGCACTCAGGCGTGCTGGGCAAGCATCGCAGAGACCCGGCTGCGACTGATGTCCAGTTGATCAGCCATCTCTTGGATCTCCGCGACCTCGTTGGGCTCGAGGGCGTGGTCTGCCATGACCACTTCGACGGCCAACGTGAAGGCATCCTCCCGGGCAGCGTCATCTCCGAGGGCGTCCCGGATACTGCGCCAGGCAGCTTGGCTGCCATCCCACGTCCGAAGGGCTTCGTCGCGGATGAGACGCGTGGCGCCGGGCCGCAAGACCACATGGCGGTCGGCCAGGGCCTTGCCGATGGCCACCTCTTCTTCGGCATCCACGTCTCCGTCGGCGCCGGCCATCATGAATGCCAAGAGGGTGATGGCGTTGTCGCGGTCCAGTTCCATGCCGATGCTCATCGGCCGGTGGGCCTTGAGGATTCCCATCAGAAGAACGAGCGGGGCTGCGCTTGGTCCGGGGGCGCCAGGCGGGATTTCCACTTGGCATACTCATTGTAGTCTTGGTAGCTGAGCACCACGCGATTGGATTGGCCTGTCTGGCGCAGGGTCTTCTCGACGACCGCTTGGAGCGGGAAGACGTCTAGATCACTCAAGGGAACGAGCCTCAGGAGGCGCTGCTCCCGGTCGATGTGGAGCCAGGGTAGATCGATGCGATCCATCAGGCCAGGGATCAATTGCAGGACCGGATCGGCTTCGGACCCTATGTCGAACGCGCCCTCTGCTTCCCATCGACCCGTGACGGGATCATGGTAGCGTGTGTTGAAGCCGTAGCATGCCGCCTCAAGGGCTTCTTCAGCGGTGGTGGCCAGATGGGGGCCGACGTTGCGCGCGACGAACTGGAAAGGAAGCAGCATCCGCCCACCTTGACCCACTGGCTGGGCCATGATCAGGTCGATGGCTTCGACGCTCGCAGGCAGCACCTGATCAGGTGCCAGCTCGAATGTCACAAACGGGACCATTCTCACGCGCGTCACTCCAACCAATCCGACCCCCTTTTAGTCCCCTGCGCTCGACCCTCCGTGGCGTTGTTCAGGAGCGCGCGTGGCCGACACCCACCATTTATTTTTTGGGTCGCTGGCAAAAATATAGCTTGGACTGGGGCCACTTAGGCTTGGGCTTGACGCTGGAAGGTCTGGTTCATGGCGATCTCCGCAATGTCGATCGCATAGCCACGGACCCGATCCACGGAGTCGGCGATGATGGTCAAGGGTTCGGCCAGTTCGCCGGGGAGATGCTGCAGTTTCTGGCTGAACGCGGTCTTCCACGCCGCGGCCTGCTTACCAAGATCCACAGCGCTGCTGCCTTGGCCGAAGTCATCCTTCTTGAGGGCGGCGAACGCCTCCTCCCAGAGCTTCTTGACCAGTTCCGCTTGCTGGAGGACGTCTGCGGCCAGTTCTGTGGGGACAGCGTCGTCGGGCAGATTCTTGCACATCTTGCTGGCGTGGTCTCCGACGCGCTCCAGTGCTCGGGCGACGAGGGTGAGGTTGAGTGCCTCTGCCGGTCGGATCTGCAATCGGGCCGCGAGGCGAGGTTGTTCCAGCAGGGCGTGCATCTGCTTGCTGACGTGCCATTCAAGGCGGTCCAGTTCGTCATCGCGCTGGGTGACCGAGCGAGCCAGCACGCGGTCGTTGCTGCTCATGGCTTCCAGGGCTTCGTCGAACATCAATCCGGCGATGCGGTGCATGCGGGTCACCGTCTTGCGCAGGTCCATCTCGCTGACCCCGACAAGGTCCTGCAGCGTCATGCTGCTCGAGGTCTCTTCTAGGATCTCGACGCCGACGAGATCACGGATCGTGCTGCGGACGATGTCGCGGACGCGGGGATCCATGCGACCGGCGGCCTGCAAGTGGATGATGTCCGCTCCCGCCAAGTAGGCCCCGACGAGGCCTCGTACGAGGTCGTTCTCCCGCACCGGGTCGCGGACGCTGACGTCCACACGGCGCTGGCGGGGCCGGGCGTCGCTGTGTGGGACGATGAGGAGGCTACCATCCGGTTCCTCGTGGATCGCCAGGGTTTCACTGCGTGTGAGCCCGTTTCGGTCGACCCACTTCTTGGGGAGGCTGATGACATGGGTGCTGCCCCCCGTGACCTGGATTTTGCGTAGTTCCACGTTGCTGACTCCGTTAGACCTGTCATAGCGTGTGTGTCAATAGTCTATAGAGATTGTCACCCGTAGCCATGGAAGGCCGGATCGTAGGGCAACTCAAGGC
>JBFGSX010000037.1:0-9721 GCA_041566495.1 Thermoplasmatota archaeon | reverse complement strand
TCGACCTGGTGGCGCCGATCATCACCACCAAGCAGCAAGCCAAACTACCCGCGTTCCACCACAGTCGCCTCGCGGAGCGCTTCGGTCTGTTCACCATCATCGTGCTGGGTGAGTCGGTCGCGGGTACCGTCAACGGACTTGGGGCCCTGGACTTCGTCTCCGGGCTTGGCCAATTGACCGGCCTCTTGGCGATGGTCCTAGCCTTCCAACTCTGGTGGATCTACTTCGACATGGTGCCCCGGGAACGCATCAAACAATCCCATGCGGCCTTCGTCGGCCGCAGCTACCTGCACTACCCTCTGCTCGGGGCCATCGCCGCCTCGGGTGCCGGGGTCCTGAGCATCGTCGGCCACGAAGGAGACGTCCTGGAGGCTGGGCAGCGTTGGCTTCTGGCAGGCAGTGTCGCTGCCGGCCTCCTGGCGATGATCGGCCTCAGCCGCGTCCACGAATACATGCCGATCTTCCAGGGGGCTCGGGGGCGCACCGAAGGCAGCCTTGCCTTGGCGGCATTGGCCTGCGTGGCGGTCGGCCTCTTCGGCACGGCCCTTGGAGCCGTGCAGATCCTGCTGGCCGTCGTGCTCATCACCATGGTACCCATCGTCTCCGGCGCCTGGTACTGGGCCCGCATCGCCGATGAAGACCTCGAAGCGGTCATGTGACGCGGCCGGGACGTCAACCCTTATGCGTCTTCGAGGCCCCGCCCCGGCATGGACCCTCAGACCATGCATCGTCGCCGCTGGTACATCCTCGGCGTCACGTGCCTGAGTCTGATCCTCGTGGTGCTCGGGAACTCGGTGCTGAACGTGGCTCTGCCGACGCTCGCCACCGAGCTTGAGGCGAGCAACACAGAACTGCAATGGATCATCGACGCCTACGCTCTCGTCTTCGGCGGCCTTCTGCTGACCATGGGTGCCCTCGGGGACCGGTTTGGTAGGCGCGGCGCGCTCCTGGCAGGCCTTGGCATCATCTTCTGCTCGTCCATCGTGGCCACGTTCGCCACCAGCTCCGTGCACCTCATCGCCGCCCGCGCCGTGATGGGCATCGGCGCAGCCCTGGTCATGCCGGCCACACTGTCGATCATCAGCCATGTCTTCCCTCCTGAGGAGCGAGGCAAGGCCATGGGTCTGTGGGCAGCCTTCGCAGGCATCGGCGGCGCCGTCGGCCCCGTCGTCGGGGGCGCCTTGTTGGAGAACTTCGCCTGGCCCGCCATCTTCTGGCTCAACGTCCCCGTGGTGGCGCTCGCCCTGGTCGGTGTCATCGCCATCGTCCCCACCAGTCGGGATCCCCACCAACACCGCCTCGATCTCGTCGGGGCCGGACTGTCCATCATCGCCCTGGCCAGCCTCCTCTATGGCATCATCGAGGGCCCGTCCAAGGGCTGGACGAGCGTCGAGGTCCTGGCCAGCTTCGCGACGGCCACCGTCGCATGGCCACTGTTCATCCTCTGGGAGTTGCGGAGCCCGCACCCGATGCTGCCCATGCGTCTGTTCGCCCGCCGGGGCTTCACCACCGGAAACGCTGCCATTGGACTCGCCTTCTTCGTCATGTTCGCCTTCTTCTTCGGCATGACCCAGTACCTACAGTTCGTGCGAGATTACTCTGCTCTGCAGGCCGGTGTCCGCACCCTCCCACTCGCCGCGGGCCTGATCCTCGCCGCTCCCCGAAGCGATGCACTCGTCAAGCGCATCGGCACCCCGGGCACCGTCACCGTGGGCTTGCTGCTCGTCTCCGTCGCGTGCCTGGGGCTGAGTTTCATTGGCATGGAGACCCCCTACTGGACCATGGGCCTCGGCTTCCTTGGCCTTGGCCTTGGCATGGGGTTCACCATGGCTCCCGCCACCACCCTCATCATGGACGATGTGCCCGCCCACAAGGCAGGCGTCGGCAGCGCCATGAACGACACGAGTCGGGAAGTGGGGGGCGCCTTCGGGATCGCCATCCTCGGCAGCATCATCAACGAGACCTACCAACGCAATGTAGTCGTCCCCGACGGCCTTGCCACGGGGGCACTTGACCCCACGGCGTCTTTGGGCAATGCATTGGTCCTAGGCAAGCTGGCGGGTAGCCAAGCCCTCATCGACAGTGCTCGGCTGGCGTTCGTCGATGGCGTGACCTTGGCGTACCTGATCGGTGCCGTCGTCGCCCTTGCCACCGCCATCATCGTACGCATCTGGATGCCCCGCCGGGCTGGCAGCCGCCATGCGGCCCCTGAGTCCAATGTTGTACCCGGGGAGCGCTTGGACGACCGGGTCGCAGCCCTGCATGCCCGCATCGACGCACTGAGCAGTCGTTGAATCGTCGACGGGCTGAAATCCGCGCCGGGCTATTCGCGAGTATGCGTGTGGCCCGCATCTACGACGACCCCGAAGGAGAACGGGTCCTTGTTGATCGATTGTGGCCCCGGGGCATCAGCACGGAGAGGGCACGCCTGCTGCGCTGGGCCAAGGACGTTGCCCCGAGCGACGGGCTGCGCCGGGCGTTCCATGACGGCATGCCTTGGGCCGAATTCGAAGCGGCTTATCGAGACGAACTCCAAGACGCAGACCTGAGCCTTCTCGAAGGAGCTGACGTGCTGGTGACCGCCGCCAAGGGCGACCCATGCCATGCACATATCCTAGCGGCCGTCGTCGAGCAGCATCAAGGTTGATTCGCGGTTCGCGCCGGCCAAGCCGCCCAAGCAAGCAAGAAGGCTGGGCCTAGCAACAAGCCGGCCCACAGGAGCAGCGCTCCTCCGGCCCAGGCGAGGCTCATCCAACGATTCTTGTCGGCGGCGACATGCCTCCAGGTCCCGACGCCGATACCGAGCGCGGCGGCTCCCAGGAACAGCGGAATCACCAATCCTCCGGAAACGCCACCTCGGACCGCGGCGATGGTGCCCAGCAGCAATGCCGTCAGGGCCGAACCTGCAATGCAGCCGGCTGCGGCGAATCCCACCCTATGCCGCCAATCCATGGGGCGGCGAGCCGCCCATGTGATGGCCCCCAAGAACCCAAGAGCTTCTCCAGCCATGGTCACTGGCCATGGGATGCCGCCCCAGGCCTGGATGCCGATGCTATAGATCGGGGTCCCGATCCATTCGATGGGTGTGAAGGATTCCCGGGCGCCGATGCCAAGATTGTATGGCGTGGCCTCCGGCGTGGACACATGGATGAAGTAGGTCCCGGAAGCCGGGGCTTCGCCCCGCCACTCGGCCACCGTCCGCAGTGCGATCGGGGAGAACGGCTCGATGCCGAGCTGGTCTTGGGCCGGTATCTGGAACGATCTCGTCCCCGCGGGCGCAAGTGGGCCAGGGTCGCCTTCCAATCCAGGGCCGAACAGCCAGACCGTCGGCGTGGCGTCACGTTGTGCGGGCACGCTGGCACTGATGTAGAGTTCGTCGCCGGCTTGCAAACGGAACGTGTACCAATGCTCTTGGTCCGTCTCGAGTTGGCCGAAGTAAGCCCAGGACTTCGTGGCATCCCCGATCAAAATGGCGGTCTCGGGGGTGTTGCCGGGGTCATCGAACTTGGCGACGTGGCCCGACGCGGGGGATAGCAAAGGAAGAAGGAAGATGGAACCCCAAAGTAGCAGGCCAAGCCTGCGAACCATGGGTCTGTGGAGCCTCGTCACCTGATCAAGCGGTGGCGTGGATCGGGGCGCGGGTGAAGCCCGTGATGGGGGTCACGAAGCTAGCACCCATGTCGGCCAGGGCTTGCTTGACCTGGGGCGTGACGTTGCCCAGGATGGTGAATCCGTTGACGTCACAGTTGCCCATCAGGGTGTTGATGGCTTGGCTGACGGCGGGGCGACCCATGTGTTCGAGGAATGCTTCGCTGTTGGCGTAGCCTTCCAAGAAGCAGATGCGGCCATGGCCTTCATCGACGAAGCATTCGTAGCTCCACGTGCCGTGTTCATTGGCTTTGACGTCGTTGACAAGGTTCGTCGTGAGCGTCTTGCACTCAGCGAGTTTTCCTTCGTGGCATTTGACGTCAAGCACTAGCGAGAATGGTTCGGACATAAGGGGTACAACCTGCGGCAAGCCGCATTCTCGCCACGCCGCGAGGGTGGTATCATCCAGTGCCTGGGAAACATCGGCCAATGGGGATTGCGCGCCGCTGCTTCGTCATCCTTCAAGGCACTTTTCGAAAGAGACCAGGGGAGTGCCACCCAGGTCGGCGGGGCCAGGGGCATCGACGAAGCCGAAGCGTCGGTACAACGCCTGGGAAGCCTCCAGGAAGGTCGTCGTGCTCAGCCAAAGACCCCGCAGTCCAGCGGTCCGCGCATAGGATTCCGTAGCCTCCAGCAGGATCTGTCCCAGTCCTCGCCGGCGGGCATCTGGGTGCACGGCCATGCCTCGGATGTACAACCCCCGGTCGTCGACCTTGGCGCCCACGGTCGCGATGACGTCGCCGTCCTCGACGACCCAGACCGGGCCTTCGGCGATGCGTTGGCGTACCCGTTCAGCATCGAGCACAGTGGCATCGAAACACGCAGGGGTATACTCGTCTCGGAACCCCGAGAACGACGCCACCAACAGCTCGTGGATGCGTTGCGCATCGGCGGGTGTCGCTAGGCGCAGCGTGGCCACGCTGGTGCAACTCGGGGGCCCTCATGAGGCTGGCGCCCAGGGCAAGGTTCCGGTGTCCGCGTGGTGCCCATGTGGCGCCCGTTGCATCGCTTGCCACCGCGCGGCATTCATTTGGGGGTGCCCAAGAAAATGGCCAGCAGACTGCCAACGACGTTGCTAGCGTTGCGCGCCCATGAACGTGAGGCCCAGGTCGGAATTGGTTTTTCAGGCCAGCGCTAGGGCTGCTCGCCGTCCCGTGCAGATGCAAGTGCTTGCATGAACACGTCCACCGGCTGGGCCCCGGAAAGGGCGAACTTACGGTCAAACACGAAGAATGGAACGCCTTGCACCCCGATGGCCCGTGCCTCGGCGATGTCCGCCTGCACCCCTTCGGCATACGCGTCAGAGTCCAATACTTCATCGACGGCCGCTGGGTCCAAGCCGGCGTCCGCCGCGAGGCGACGCAAGACATCCTTGGAGGACACATCCAAACCTTCCTGGTGTTGCGCATGCAGCAAACGCTCCATCATCTCAGCCCCCTGTCCGGTGCTCTTGGCGTAATGATGCAGGCGATGGCCATCGAATGTGTTGGCCACGATGGCTTCGTCGAAGTTGTAGCATAGTCCCGCGGACTCCCCCATGGCCTTGAGGCGGGCATGCGATGCTTCTACTTGTTCGGCGCTACCGAATTTCTTGGCCAGGTACTGCTTGGCCGGCTCTGGGTCCGCCATCTGGGGCGCCAACTGGTACGATCGCATCTCCACGTCCGCTTCGATGCCCGACTGGTCCAGGGCGGTTTGCAGGTGGGCATTCCCAAGAAGGCACCATGGACACGCGATATCGGACCATACCTCGATGCGGACCGGGGGTTGCGCAGTCACAGACATACAAGTCCCTCAGGCCTCGTTGGACATATGGTTGTGGGATGCGGCCTATGCCCCGGGGGTCGCGGCGGAGCGTTCAAGGGGCCCTCTGCACATCCCACAATATGGAAGTCAGCCTGACCGGCTTGCGAGCGTTCGTCTTCGTCATGGGGCCTCTGGTCCTTGTGTCCTACGTCGTCGGCATCATGCGAGCCGAGTCCCCGGAAGCCCTCTGGGGTGGCATCAAGGGCGCCGCCCGCACCGCCACCATCCCGTTCATGTTCGTGGCCGCCGCGGGCTTCCTAGCCACGGCCTACGTGTTGCTGTTCAAACTGACCGGTGCCCAATTAGAGGGCATGCATTGGCCGTGGGCAGAGGCCGACGGCCAGGGCACGAACCGATTGTTGCTTGCATATGCGGTCTACCTCATCCCGTCGGCGTTGTGGCTCGAGGCCACCCTGTTGCACTTGCAGCACGGCAGCCCCTGGACACAGGCGCTTGTCATCGTCGTCCTGACTTTGGTGTCCGTCGGCCTGGTGATGCTTGGACTCTTGGGCTATGGGGCTGTCCAAGACGGTGTGCCCGGTGCTTGGTGGATCGTCGCCGGAGTCATTGCCATGGCCATCCAGTCGACCATCAATGACAACATCATCTGGGTCTGGAAATTCCCCTGGTAAGTTGACGGCGTGCCGCCGAAGTCCCTAGGGCCGTTATCGGGCCTGGGTACGGTTTGCCCGCGCCGGCAGGTCGGCCGGGCCTGTTCGGGCCAGCATCCATTTCCGGCGAGGGCGATTCTCCCTGCTTCTTTGTCCTTGAGATACCAAGATTGTCCCAGACGTAGGAGGTGACACATGGGTCTCATTGGTTTGGGCATCGCATTGATCGTGATCGGACTGCTGCTGAGCATCAGCGGACTGTTCGGTCTGGCCGGCGCATTCCAGACAATCGGTTGGATTGTCTTGGCGGTCGGTATCGTTCTAGCGATCGTCTATGCCGTCGGCCGCGCCACCAACAAGGCGCTTTAGCCCGGCCATGTTCCCTCTTTTGTCCCCCTTTTCCGGCCTGGTCGGGCCAAGTGCCTCCACTTCCTGGGTTCCTTGGTCCGCGCTGGGCCCTTTGGACTATCCGGCGTTCAGCCGCGGTTGATCTTGGAGGCGAAGCTGGCGGCCTTGCTGCCCGCCGCGACCTCCACGGTGTGGTCCTTGTAAGTCAATACAAGCAACGTGCCCCTGGCTTCGGCACCGATCTCAGAAAACGGAGCCTTGGCTTTGAGCATCCCTCGGAACACCACGGCATTGTCTTGGATGTCTGCCTTGACCTTGGCTCCGGTGCCCTTCAGGATGCCTGTCAATTCCACCATGAATGGCGCCACGGGGGGTCGGGATTAGGGTTGTGCGGTCCGCATCCGTGGCGCTAGTCGCCGGCCGCGAACCGGTTCAGCTGTCGGTGGTGTGGTCGCATGAACGTGCGAGTCCCTTCACCCGTCGGCTCTGCGCCCGGTCAGTGCATCAGGCAGCGAGGACGTCGTCCAACTTGTCGAAGGCCGCATTCCACGCAGCCATCGTGGGGGCATGGTATTCCGCTGGCATGCCTGGCATGCGGAGGATCATTTGGGTGCCGCCGTCGGCTTCGGAGAACTGCATGTCCATGACCGTCGACTTGTCTGCCGCCCCTTGCACCAATCGCGAGGGGGCCTGGATGACGTGGAATACGCCTTCTTCTGGGTGATCCCCGCGTGGGGTCGGGATGAGACGCTTGTAGGAGCCGCCTTCTTGGAAGTCGTGCAGTTCGATGACGCACTCTTCATCCCCCGGGCCGTACCACTTGCAGAACATGGTGGGGTCGGCCCAAGCCGCCCAGGTCCGGTCCTGGGTAGCATTGAAGCGGCGTGTCAATTCGAACTCCATGGGGCTGCCATCCTACGAGGCGGGGATAATGCTTGGCGGCTCCTGTGACACAGCGCCCCAACACGGCTGGGGTTGCGCCCCGGGTGCGGGCCTCCGGCACGTTGGCGCGATAGGGACGACAGACGTCCGTGGTCTCCGTCGGCGCGTGGCGCCTGGAGCCAAGCCCTCATACCCGGCTTCCACCATGCCGTGTGCATGGCGTTCCCGGCAAGCGACGTGATTCTATCCCATATCCTCGTGGTCACGGACATCCAAGCATCCGTCCGCTGGTACCGGGATGTTCTCGGGGCATCCTTGTTCCGTGAGTATGGTGGCACCACGGCAGTCTTTGATCTCAATGGTGCATGGCTCGTGCTGGTCACTGGAGGCGGCCCTACACCAGACAAGCCCGGCGTCACGATGCACGTGCCTCGTGACGTCACTGACGTGAGCCACTCGATGACACTGCGGGTGAAGGACTGCCGGAAAGCCCACCAGGAATTGGTTGGTCGAGGGGCCACGTTCTTGACAGAACCGGTCGAAAGCGAATGGGAGGTCCGGGCGTTCTTCCGTGACCCAGATGGGCATCTCTTCGAGATCAGTCAAGCCAAGACTTGAGGTTCCACGGCCCCCGGCTGTGCTAGCCGCGGCCAGGCGGCTCGAATTGGGTCCTGGCATCCTCGACCTGTGGTCGGATGATGCACCCTTCGGCATGGTCGTTGACCAATCCCATGGCTTGCATGAATGCGTACACCGTGGTGGGGCCGACGAACTTCCAGCCATGTTGTTTGAGTCGCTTGGCCAAGGCGACCGATTCCGGCGACGTAGAAACGGGCCCGCTGGGGGTCCGGCGCGCTGGCTCGTATTGCCAGACCACGCCGGCCATGCTACCGGCTCCGACCAGATGGCGGACGTGCTGGGCGTTGTTGATGACCGCCTCGATCTTGCCGCGGTGGCGCACGATGCCCGCATCAGCAAGCAGGCGCTCGATGTCCCCGTCGTCGAAGCGTGCGATCTGCTTGAAATCGAAGCCAGCGAACGCAGCCCGGAAATTCTCCCGTTTACTGAGGATCGTCCTCCAACTGAGCCCTGATTGGAAAGCCTCCAGGCTCAGCTTCTCGAACAGACGCACATCGTCATCGACGGGGAAGCCCCACTCGGTATCATGGTAGTGCAGAAAGTCCGGTGCAGCAAGCGCCCATTCGCAACGGGGCAGTCCGTCAGGGCCGGGGATGGTCTTCATGTCGGGTGGGGTCAGTCGTGGCGGGGTTTGAGGCTCTCGATGCGAGTCCCCTCTTATCGCGTCGGCGACTCCGTGTGCTTCTTCGTGGCTGGAACCCTACCGCTTGGTCGCACGAGCGACCAGCCACAATGCTGCCACCAACATGACCACAGGCAATGGGCTCTCCTGGCTCGGGCCATCCGTGTCAGGCGCCAGTAGCCGTTCGTCTAGAATCTCTTGGCCGGTCGTGACCGTCACGGCGACCCGGCCAAACGACTCGATGCCTGTCTCAACGTCCTTCGCGATGACCAACACTTGCGCCACGGTACCATCGGGTAGGTCGCCCGGACTGGCCACCACCGAGAACGATGCATTCTTGCCGGGTCCCAAGCGACTGGGCGGCTTCTCAATGCGGATCCAATCGGCGGATGACTCCAGGGTCCATTCCAGACGCCGTTCAGAAGAGGCATGATTGGCCACCATGAACGGAATCACCGCCACCTCGTCCGGGTTGACAAGACGTGCTGGCTCCGGGGTATGCAGAGAAAGGCGTGCCACACCGACCGCATTGAGGTCGATCTGTTCATGGTAATCCGACAATGGCAGGTTGAACCAGTTGTCGGCAAAGTGGATGGATGCTCGGGGGTCCCCGCTCCCATAAGTCCCTAGCGTGGGGTCCGTGATCTTGTGCTCGAGCGTGAATTCGAAGACCAGATTGCCGCCCTCGTCAGGGGCGAACTGGTCGATGCCTGCCGCTACCGGCATGTCCCACCGTACCGCATGCTGCCCGGCCTCCCAGGATGCCTCTTGCCTCTGTTGCGCCAGTACCGTGTCGTCTCCAGATAGCATCAGGCGCGCTGTCAACACGACATCAGATGCCTCCGTGACCTCGAAGGTCACCTCGCCTTGCACGGCTCCGTCTGCGTTGAAGTCCAGTCCCACGCTGCGGGAGGGGTTGAGGAAAAAGTACCAGGTGGAGGTCGCATCACGCACCGGCCCCAGCCCTGAAAATTGGCGGTCCCATGCCTCAATGCTCCCCCCGTCCGGAGCCGGGCCCGCATCGAAGGAAGGGTAGCCGAAAGGTGCCTTGAGAGTCACTCGGGGGTGGTGGCCTCCCGGTTGCGGAGGGTCATGCCAAATGACGTACACCTCTGTCTGTGCCTCCGTCCCGTCGTCTGCGGTCGCCAGGATCGTGGCGGCCTCG
>JBFGSX010000036.1:0-9773 GCA_041566495.1 Thermoplasmatota archaeon | reverse complement strand
GGCGACTCAACCCCAGTATATCCGTGTTGCGGGGCCACACGGGAGGGAGTCAGGGGCGCACGAAGCGCTCAGCGAAGCGGTTCAGACGCCCAGAAGGCCTTGGATCCAGTCCATCAGGAGGAAGATCGCGAAACCGATGCCGCCGATGACGGCGATGCCGATCAACACGACGTTGCTGGTCTGCTTGACTTCCTGGGGCTCCGGCTTGCGGGCCATGCGGAGGACACGGGCGTACTTGCCCTTGCCAATAGCACCGAACTTCTTCTCGACCTTACGCTGGGCGTCCCAGGACTTGTCAAGGAAGGTGCGCTCGCTCATTGGCCGGCCGACTTATGCGGTGTTTATGAAAGATTCGTAGGGCCTCGCATCTGCGCAGCGGGCCGGAAGGACCAAGATTCGGCTCGTTTGGGACCCATCATGCGGTCTTTGTTGGCCTGGATGTTCGTGGCGGTCGCCTTGTCTGGCTGCCTGGTGGATGACGTGGAGACCGGCAAGAACGCTGCGAATCCCCTGGAGATCTTCATTTTCCACTACCCCGCAGAGGGCGTCATGACCCCGGCAGATTCCCCGTACGCCTTGTCGTGGGCGGCCCGGGTGGCCAACCCGACCAACGATTCCATCAGTTACGAGCTCGAAGCGCCAGGCTTGCTGCAGGGCCGTGCGGGCATCGTGACGGCCGATGGCTGGCAATCTGCCCCGTTCGGCGGCATCCGCGTCGCAGACACCATCGGCCCTGGAGAGAGCCGCCTGTGGCTCTTCGAGGGGGACCAGTTTGCTGCGCACGATTTCCACATGCAGGCCTTCGTGGCCAACCAGCTGGCCTTCGAGGAGACGCTGGAGACCAAGGATGGCGCCGGCTCCGTGGTGGACCCGGGCATGCACGTGCAGACGATGACCGTCGGCTTGTGGATCAACGGCACCAGTTTCTACACCAACATCCCGGAGATGCTGCACAACGCATCCTTCCCTGCTGGGGGCCACATCGACATGGCCGGAGCCTTGGCCGGTGCCATGCCGTTGCCCATCTACGTCTACGACGCGGACCGCTCGGAGCAACCAGACAGTTCCATCGACAATTGCTACTTCACCACCATTCCGGGCTACAATGCGCTCCTGAAGGAACAACGGGTCGGCGTCACGGGGGCGCGTTTCTTGACCCCCACCGAGGGCTACACTCGTGAAGGCAGCGAGGAGCACTTCCTGTACGGCGACCCGTTGGTGTTCCTGAACGTCGTGACGGTCCTTGAAGGCCCCGCCGGACCGGATCGTGCCGACCCGCAGGGGGACTGCTTCGATGTGGATCGCTACACCCCGGACCCGATCCCGGACATCACCCGACTTCTCGGCTAAGCGACTGGCTCGCCGGCGGCAATGAGCACCAGCCAGGCCCACGAGGGGGAAGGGGACCTGGCTGGCGCTGGTTCAAACTTCGTTCCGCACCCGGCTGCGGCCGGACGCGGCCCCCCACGGGCCATCTGAGGATGGCCCGTGGGTCCGCTTCGGCGCTACGCGCCTTGCTGGCCTGGATTTGTCCTACAGGACAAAATCCAGCCCAATGTCCTTGCGCTTCTGCTCTTGACGGCGGGCGCTGGGACCTAGGATCTGTTTCGACTTGACGCCGGTGATGACGAGCATCACGCGGACGGTGCGGTCGAGCATGGGGTCGACGCTGGTACCCCAGATGATACGGGCATCGGGGTTGATGCGCTCGTAGATCTCTTCGACGACCGCTTCCGCTTCGCGCAGGGTCATGTCGTTGCCGCCGACCACGTTGACGAGGGCGCCGGTGGCGTCGGAGATATCGATCTCCAGCAGGGGACTGTTGAGGGCCTCCATGACGGCTTCCGTGGCGCGGTCTTGACCATCGGATTCACCGAGGCCGATCATGGCGACGCCACCTTTCTTCATGATGGTCTTCAAGTCGGCGAAGTCGAGGTTGACCAAGCCGGGCTTGGTGATCATCTCGGTGATGCCACGGATGCTGCGCATCAGGAGCTCGTCGGCGACGCGGAAGGCGGCACCGAGCGGGAGGCGCGGAGCGACTTCCAGGAGCTTGTCGTTCGGGATGACGATGACCGTGTCACAGACGTCGCGGAGACGGGCGAGGCCGGCTTCGGCGTTCTGCATGCGCACGGCGCCTTCGACACCGAAGGGCAGGGTGCAGACAGCGATGGTCAGGGCGCCGGCTTCGCGAGCCAGGCGGGCGATGACGGGGGCGCTGCCGGTACCGGTGCCGCCACCCAGGCCGCAGGTGATGAACACCATGTCGGCGCCGGTGACTGCTTGGCGCAGGTCGTCTTCGGTCTCGGTGGCTGCTTCTTCGCCGATCTGGGGAAGTGCGCCGGCGCCGAGGCCGCGGGTCAGGTGGCGACCGATCAGGACCTTGTGGGGTACCTTGGCGGTCAGTAGGTGTTGAGCGTCCGTGTTGATGGCGACCAGGTCGACGTCTCCGAGGTCTTCCTCGGTGAGCCGCATGATGGTGTTGGTGCCGCCGCCACCGCAGCCAAAGACCTTGATCTTGGTGATCAGGCTGTGCAGGACCTTCTCAAGTTCCTGGTTGTCGCTGGTGGACGTGTTCGATTGTGCTGTCTGCATCTGGACTGTGGCCCCGCCGGTTTCGGCGCGGGCGACTGCCTCGCGAATGATGTCTTTCATGTGCATCCCCTCGTGGAAGCTTACGCTTCCCCTCAGTGCCTCAGAGGTCCGCCCACGTCCATAAGGCTTGGCTCACCCTCCTGTAGGGCTTCCTGTGGACCCGATGCATCACAAGCAGCCACAAAGGGGGCCGCAGGGATCAAAATGAGAGAAGGGGGAAAAAATCAGCACGGAGCCCCGTGCCGAAGGATCAGCGGGATCCGAGGATCTTCACTGGGGCGGCAGGTATTCGCCGTCGACGGTGAACCACCAGTCTTCCGGAGGCATGTAGCCGTGGAACTCGGTGATGTACCAGCTGAAGTCCTGTTGGATGCTGAAACCGACGCCAGGGCAGGGGGCCCCGGGCACGCAGTGGGCGCGATTCAGGGCGTCACCGGCGAAGACCGAGTGGTAGATCGGACAGTTCTCGCCGACGTTGTGCTCTTCCAGAGTGTCGTTGAACACTTGGGCGCGCAGCGGGGAGTCGCCCCGGGCGCTGGTCAGGAAGGTGCCACCGGTGCATTCGTGGCCGATCGTCTCCATTTCGAAGTAGAGCTGAGGGGAGACCGCTTGGGTGCTTTCCCAGACCATTTCAGTCTGCACGAGTTGAGCGCCGGCCTCGACGTAGATGTCGGGAGTGGACGTGTCATCCGTGGTGCCTTGGCCCAGGATGATGTTGGGGGCGCCACAGACGACGAGGACACTGGTGCCGCACTGGTACAGGCCCTTGTAGATCTGGGTGGCAGAGAACGGGTTGTAGGCTTCGTCCGCGGTCAGTTGGACGCGTACGACAGGAGGCTTGTCGACGCCGGCGTCGACCTTGGCTTGGGCCTGCACGGAGACGAAACCGACCTTGCTGATCTGCATGAAGTAGTTGCCAGGGTCCAGTTCACTGAAACCGAAGCTGCCGTCTTCGAGGCTCAGGGCTTCGGCGCCAGTGGATTTGATGGTGATGACCGCTCCTGCGATGGGGACGATGGCGCTATCGACGACGACGCCACGGATGACGCCGGTGGTGTCTGTGGCCTTGACCTTGTCGTCCGCTGCGGTGGTCTCTTCCGTAGGCACGGGGGCCGTGTCGTCGGCGCAGCCGGCGAGGCTGACGGCGAGCATCAATGCGATCGTTAGCAGGTGCTTCATCGACTCCACCTCTCTGGCCACCCATATTAGGCTTGCCGTGGCGGGGTCAGCCGCGGAGCTTGTTGGAGGTGCGGAAACGCCACAGTACCGCCCAGAACAGGACCCCCAACACCAGGACAAGACCGATGAGGCTGGGACCGGCCGGGAACGCGTACGAGCCAAGCAGGGCACCCCGCTGCAGATCCACCAGGTACAGGATGGGATTGTAGCGGCTGGCGGCCGCCAAGCCGGGGCTCAAGAGGTCCACGGGGTAGAACACGCCGCCCATGAAGATCAGGGGGGTCATGATGAACGTCTGAGGGACAAAGACATGGTCCCAGCGGGTGGCGACGAGGCCGATGAGGATGCCGAGCAGTGCGAACAATGCGCAGCTGAGCAGCAACACGACCGGGAACAGCAGCCAGTTCACGGCCCAGCCTTGGGCGACGGGGATGGCGATGACGATGGTCAACAGGCCGATGGCGGTGCCTCGGACCATGCCACTGAGCATGTACGCGGTGACGATCTGCCAGTCCTTCAGGGGCGACGTCAGGATGTCGTCGATGTAACCGGCGCGGCGGGCATCGAACAGACTGCTGCCTGTGTTGGCGAAGGCGTTGGTGACGGCGCCTTGGATGACCAGGCCGGGGACGATGAAGGTGAGGTAAGGCACCCCGTCGAAGGACTGGATACGGTCCCCCAAGGCGTGTCCGAAGACGAACAAGAACAGCGCAGCGGAGACCACTGGGGGGATGATGGTCTGGCCCCAGACGTTCATGAAGCGCGCCGATTCCCGGCGGGCCAACATGAGCATGGCGTAGGTGGTGCCTCGTTCCCGGGCCCCTTCGATCATGGAGCCTCCAGTTCGCCGCGGCGGGTGAGGTGCACGAAGACATCCTCCAAGCGGCTCTGGCTCACTTCGATGTCCAAGACGTCCACGTTGGCCGCGTCCAGGACCCGCAACATGTGGCGCATGCCGGCGGTGGGTTCGGCGGATTCGAGGACGAGCCGACCCCGTGGGTCGACGGTGAAATCACCCATGTCCAAGGCGTCGGGCATGTGTTCGGGGGTGATGACCACTCGGCGATGGCCGTACTTGGCCCGAAGGTGGTCGGGGCTGCCGCTTTCGATGACGTTGCCTTGGTCGATGACCGTGACATTGTCACACAGCGCCTCGGCCTCTTCCAGGTAGTGGGTGGTGAGGAGGACCGTCATGCCCTCGTCGTTCAGCTTGCGCACGTAATCCCACAGGCTGCGGCGCAGTTCCACGTCGACGCCAGCGGTGGGTTCATCGAGGATCAACAAGCGGGGTTTGTGCATGAGGGCACGGGCCAGTAGGAGGCGGCGCTTCATGCCGCCCGACAAGGTGCTGGTGCGTTTGTTGCGGTACTCGTACAGATCGAAGGCACGCAGCAGTTCCCTGGCACGATCCAGACTCTGATCGTAATCGTAGCCGAAGTAGCCAGCGTGGTACGCCAGGATGCGTTCCAAGCCCAGGAAGTCGTCGAAGTTCGGCTCCTGCGGGCAGACACCGATCATGGACTTCGCCTTGGCCGGCTCTTTCCAGACATCCGTGCCGAACACCTCGATGCTGCCGGCCGTGGGGCGCACGAGGCCAGTCAAGGCGCCGATGGTCGTGGTCTTGCCCGCACCATTGGGCCCCAGCAAACCAAAGAACGCTCCTTCGGGGACGGTCAGGTCGATACCATCCACGGCGCGCTTGTCGCCGTATTGCTTGACGAGGCCCCGGATGCGGATGGCATCAGTCACAGCTGAGCACCTTCAGGCGGTAGGACTCGCCGTCGTACGTGACGTGCAGTTCCTTCTCGTCGCCCGTGACACCATAATGGTCCCAGAACGCACGCTCCTCGGCACTGGTCCATGTAGCGTGCTGGTGTTCCCCGGCGTCCGCTGCCTCGATGAGCGCATGGAAAGCGGGCCACATCTCAGCGTCGGCTTGGGTCCAGGCGACACTGACGGCGTCGTCGCTCATGGCGCACTCGTCGATGCAGTGTCGTACCTCCATGAGGGGTTCGCACTCCAAGCAACCAGACAAGGCGACCAAGATGGCCGCGATGAGTAGCGACTTCACAGGAACCGACGGAAGGTGTTGGCGCCACGGTAGACCGCAGCGGAGCCGAGGCCTTCCTCGATGCGCAGGAGTTCGTTGTACTTGGCGACCCGGTCGCTGCGAGCGGGGGCGCCCGTCTTGATCTGGCCGGCGTTGGTGGCCACGGCGATGTGGGCGATGGTGTTGTCCTCGGTCTCGCCGCTGCGGTGGCTGACCACGTTGGTGAAGCCGTGGTTCTCCGCTAGGCGCATGACGTCGAGGGTCTCGCTCAGGGTGCCGATCTGGTTGACCTTGATGAGGATGGAGTTGGCTTCGTCGTTCTTGATGCCGTCTTCGAGGCGGGCACGGTTGGTGACGAACAGGTCGTCGCCGACGAGTTGGCAGCGGTCGCCGAGGCGCTTGGTCTGGGCTTGCCAGCCAACGTGGTCGTCTTCGCTCATGCCATCTTCGATGCTGACGATGGGGAAGCGGTCGCACATCTCGGCGTAGAAGTCGACGACTTCGTCAGGGCTCTTGCGGCCGTCTTCGCCGAAGTCGTATTCGTTGGCTTCCGCGTCGTACAGTTCCGTTGCCGCGACGTCGAGGGCCAGGAGCAGATCGCTGCCTAGTTCGTAGCCGGCGCTGCTGACGGCCTTCTCGATGTACGTGAGAGCGTCGACGTTGCTGGGGAGGTCGGGGGCGAAGCCACCTTCGTCACCGACCGCAGTGGCCAGGCCGTCGTTCTTGAGGCCCTTCTTGAGGTGATGGTAGACCTCGACGCCCATGCGCAGGGCATCGGCGTAGGTGTCTGCGCCGACGGGGGCGACCATGAACTCCTGGATGCTGACGTTGTTGGCCGCGTGGGCGCCGCCGTTGAGGATGTTCATCAGGGGCACGGGCAGGACGCGACCGACCTGGCCTCCGAGGTACATGTGGAGGGGGACGTCCAGTTCTTCGGCGGCGGCCCTGGCGGAGGCGAGGCTCACGGCCAGGATGGCGTTGGCGCCGAGCTTGGACTTGTTGGGGGTGCCATCGAGATCGATCATCTCGGCGTCGATGCCTTGTTGATCGAAGACATCCATGCCGCCGATGGTGTCGGCGATCTCGGTGTTGATGTTGCGAACGGCGTCCTGCACGCCCTTGCCGAGGTAGCGGGCGCCGCCGTCGCGGAGCTCGACGGCTTCATGGGTGCCGGTGCTGGCGCCACTGGGCACGATGGCGGTACCCCTGGCACCGGTGTCGGTGATGACATCTGCTTCGACGGTGGGATTGCCGCGACTATCAAGGACCTCGCGTGCATGGACGTGGATGATGCTGCTCACAGGACTCAGGCCCGACGACCGGGAGCCATTGCAAAAAGGCTCCTAGCGAAGCGGCCGGCCTAGTCAGGCGCTGACAATCCATGGCCCGCTCCTGTTGGGCTCGCCGTGGGCGGTGCGCGCACCAATCCGGCCCCAAGGGGTAACAAAGGAAAGAGAGGAAGAGGTCGAGGCGCCGGAACCGGCTTAGTCGAAGCTGTGGGCGTTCTTGGACGCGATGGCGGCGACGCCACCGTGGCTTGCAAAGAGGGTGCTCACGGCCCTTGCTTGCATGACACTCCACAGCACCAGAACGGCCGCGGCGAAGATGGGGGTCGCAGGCCAGACGAACAACTGGAAGTCCGCGATGGGGGCGGCACCGAAGCGTGCGCCGTCTTCCCAGCTGGGGCGCCACATGTAGCTGCTGGCGAGGATCCACATGATGACGGACCAGAGGGCCATGGGCAGGGAGAAGGCCTGCACGAGGGCGCTCCACTTGGCGGCGCCAGGGAGTTTGAAGGCGCTGCTGAGCACAGGCCCCAGGGTCGCCAGGGATCCGAGCAGGAAGCCGATCCAACCGGTGGCGGTCATGACCTTGAGGCTGAAGGCGAGGCCTTGGAACATGCCGGGGTCCGTGTCATCGGTGGCTTCGGCGATGGCGATGATGCCACCGTAACTGCTGCCGGTGTACGTGGTGCGGACGAACTCGGCGCTGGTGTGGCCGAACGCCGTGAATGCGTTGTAGCTTGCACTGCATTCCTGGGCTGCGGTGCAGCCGCCTTGGGCGCGGGTCTCGTCACCGTCGAGGATCTGGAGACTCCAGGGAAGGACCAGAACGAGGGCGAGGAAAACGGCGGCCATGGCGGCGCCCTTCACTTGGGCCTGGGCTTGGTCACGGAGGCCATCGCGCTTGGCTGCGACACCGGTCAATGTCTTGAAGCACATCACGACGAGGGCCGCGGAGCCGATGAAGACCAGGACGGGACTGATGATCCAGAGGCGTTGGAAGGGTTCGGGGTTGGGTAGGACCACGTTCAGCAGCGTCGTGAAGCCGGTGCCAAGCCAGTAAGCGCTGCTGGTGAAGGCCATGAAGCCGCCCAGGGCACCCGTGAATGCCAGGACCCAGCCAGCAAAGCGCGCCACGGCAACAGGCATCGGCACGAAGCCGACGGCCACCAAGAGCACGCTGGCGACGAGGGCGAGGATGATGCCGCCTAGGGTGAGGCCTGGACTGGCCGGACCGTAGGCGTTGGCGGCGTCAAAGCTGTCGACGATGTCGCCGCGCGACATGGCGTCATCGTTCTGGCCGGCAGCGTTCATCGCTTGGCTGTAATCCATGACACCGAAGGGGACAGCCAAGTGCACGACGAGGAGCACGAGAGCCAATCCGGCTGCCATGAGGGCGGGCGTTCCGTAATGACCAATTTTCTGCATGTTCGACCACCGAGGTGGTGACGCCACCACCGCGCCACAAAAGACACTTTCTGACGACCGGCTGGCATCGGGCCGCGTTGTTTGCGGACGGCCGACACGATCGTCTGACCCGACCGCCCAGCGCCACCCAATGCCCCAGTGCTGAGGGCCTTAGTCGTAGACGACGGGTTCGGGGAAGTCGTCGGCGATGATGCCGGTCTCATCCGCCACCACGTAGCGGGCGACCAGGATCGCATAGACGCTACCCACGACGCCACCGATGGCGGCGATCATCGCGATGCCGGTGGTGCGGGCACTGAAGATGTCGTTGGGGTCGTGCAGGGTGAAGGAAGCCAGGAAGGCTGCCAAGACCGTGAACGGGTGCAGGAGCACGGTGGCCAGGGAGGCGCTCTCGACGAGGCGACCGAACACCGGTTGGTGTAGGCTCTCCATGTGCTTGCCTGCCAAGCCGATGAACGGCGCGAGGACCGCGAGCATGGACGTCAACATGACGATGCTCAGGAGGGTCCCTAGATCATCCCAGAGGACCAGGCCTGCTTCGCGGCCTTCCACGGCAGCCTCGTAGGAGACGTCCTTCAGCAGCATCACATCGTAGGCGCTCCAGAAGAACGTGTCATCGGCCACTTCGGTGCCGGCCGGCTGGACGGATCCGGCCATGACGGTGACGACCCAGGGCATGATGGCGACGAGGGAAAGGATGAGGGCGCTGATGAAGGCGAGGCGGCCGTGTTGCCAGGCGTTGCGGCGCATGTCCCGTTCGTCGCGGACCATCGTGGTCCAGGTCTTGACCAGGATGAAGATGAGCGCCAGCGTGACGGCGAGGACGATGATGGGACTGATGACCGTGAAGTAGGTCACGGCGTCCGCCGCCGAATGTTCGGCGTAGAGATCGGCCCAGGCCTTGGGGGGGTTGTCCCAGCCCATGATTTTCTGGATCCAGGCGTTGAAGCCCCGACCGACCCAGAGCGCTTGGGAGTGGACTGTCATCGCTGCACCTAGAGCAGTGGTGGCCGCGCTGCCGAATTGGATCCAACCATTGCGGCCTTCCCCTTGCATCTGGCCAGCCAAGGCGAAGACCAAGGCACCGACCAGCATCATGACCAAGCTGACGGCCATGTACGTGAAGCCGGCGCCGGTGGGAATGATGGAGGTGGCGGCGGTGCGTTCGTCCTTGAGGTCTCCCAGAGAGAGCACATCGTCGCGGACCACGGCACCTTCGACGTCCTGTTCCACGATAT
>JBFGSX010000035.1:0-9898 GCA_041566495.1 Thermoplasmatota archaeon | reverse complement strand
GAGGCAACTTGCTTTTTGCTAGCGAGCATCTGTAAGTTTCAAAGCACCCCTTGCACTCGATTGGCTCGGCCAAGCCGATCACTTGCCCCAATTCCTCCGAAACCTCCACTCCCCGCTATTCCCTAAACCTCTGTCACTGACAGAGATTTGAACCGGTGTCAATCGGCGCGCCCAACGGGCGCCAAAACCCAGTAGCGTCAAGCGGGCGCTCAAAAGGGGAAAAGGAAGAGGCTCCGAATCACGGATTCGTCCGTTTGCTTACTTGTAGCGGCGAACCATCACGAGGGCGCCGAGGACGGCGAGGTAGCCCAGGATGCTCAGGGCGGGGATGCCCTTGGATTCCTTGACGTCGCTGGCGGTGTCGGTTTCTTCGTCAATGGGGGCGCTGCACCAGATGCAGTCTTCTTCACCGTAGGCGCAGACTTCACCCTCGCAGACACCGTAGGTGGGGGCATCGGGGCCGTCAGCTTGGGGGCAGACCGCTTCTGAGTCGGTTTCCAGGTCGCAGTAACCGCCACCGTGGCATGCTTCTGATTCGAATTCACAGTCGGCGGCTTGGACTTGGACGGCGAAGGCCGTGGCGAGCAACAGGGTGGCAAAGGCCAGTGAGCGGATCATGTGGGATTCCTCAGAACAGCATCGTCGTCCAGGCTCATGGATGTGGGCAAATCGTTCGGGGCGCGCCGTCTGATGGGGCCTTGGAGGGCCTCTTTGGGTCCGTTTTGAGCGGTTTTGGGGGCCCGGGGGGCGCTGAGTGCTGGCCTTCGCACCTTTATGCTAGCACGGATATGCACAGGATATGGCCACAGGGACCATCACCAAATTCATCGACGACAAGGGCTTCGGCTTCATCAAGGCCGAGGGCCAAGACAAGGAGATCTTCTTCCACCATTCTTCCTTCGCTGGCGAACCCCGCGAAGGTATGACTGTCGAATTCGACACCGAAGCTTCGGACCGTGGCCCCCGCGCCACCAACGTCCGCGTCGCCTAAGAACGACCCTTTGGCTGGTCCGCCAGCCTTCCTTTTTCCTTTTTGTTTTCCTGCCGGCTCACAAGATGCCTGGCAGCACCGCTTTGCGCCGGGGATAATCCTCGAACGTCTCTTCGTACCAGCGATGCGTCTTCAGCGCCCGGGGCACCAGGTTGGCTGCGGTGTACAATGCGAACGCTGCGCCGGCGGGGCTCCACGTGGCGATGGCCCAACCAATCCACTGCAGCATCTCTCCCAGGTAATTGGGGCAACTGACGAACCGGTACATGCCTCCCCGGGGGATCTTGTATCCGGTCTCGCCTGGAGTTCGCAGGTTGATGAGGGTGTTGTCCGATCGGATGTTGATGACCATGCCCATGGCGAAGATGGCGGTCCCGATGAGGAACCGTGGGTCCCACAGCCAACTCATGCCGTACTCGCCCACGTGGCTGACCCAGCGGGCGTTGATGCTGCCGTTGAGGGTGTTGAACCCGATGGCCAGCAACGGGATCACGAGCGGCATGGGTTTTTGGCTACGCAGCCGGAAGGGGAACACGAACGTCCTGTGAAGGTAATGCAAGAGCCAGATGGCCAGGAACACCAATGGCACCCAATCGCCCCGGTGGGCCCCGATCAGGTAGACTCCTAGGAAGACGAAGACCGCGGGCGCTTCCATCAAGATCCAACCTAAGCGTCCTGGTAATGTGGGTCCCCAGCCTTGGCGCAGGTGGCGGCCGTAGGGGGCGGTCACCTGCATGAGGGCGACAAAGGTGACGACCGCCAAGCCTACCTCCAGCCAAATGAGGCTCCAGATCGGCATCAAGCCACCAAGCCTTGCCCGCGGAACCAGTCATAGATGTCGTCAACGGTCATGGCCGCAGGGCGCGGGCGGTGCCCGAGTTCTCGTCGCGCCTTGCTGTGGTCGACGATGGGGCAATGTTGGAGGGTCCCGATGGACTCGGCAGTGAACCTGGGTGCGGTGTGGTGGCGCCGTGCCGCTGCTGCAGCAAACGGGATGCCCAACTTGGCCACGCCGGGTGGCAATGTCCAACGGGGTGCCAAGACCTGGGTGCTGGCCTGGGCCAGCAGCGCCAACTCTCGCAGCGTCGCTTGGTGCCCACCAAGGAGGTAGTTCTCCCCGGTCTTGCCTACGTCGGCGGCTTGGATGATGCTCGATGCGACGTCCCGCACATCCACCCAATCGAAACTGCCCTTGACCAGGGCGGGCAAGCGACGATGGGCCAGGTCTAGGAACACTTGCCCCATCCGGCCGGGTTTGTGGTCGATGGGGCCCATGACGCCCGTGGGGTTGACGATGACGGCATCCAGGCCTTGCCGGACCATGGCTTGGACCTGGGCTTCTCCCTGGGCTTTGGAGTAGTCGTAGGCGTAGTTGTGGCGCCCGGCTTTGGGAGATTCTTCGGTGAGTCGGTCGACGGCTGGTAGGTCGTAGGCGTGGACGCTTGAGACATGCACGAAGCGCGATACCCCTGCGTCGAGGGCGGCCTCGGCGGCGTGTCGAGCCCCGTCCACGTTGGCCCGATGGACCGAGCCGTCGGGGTCACCGGCGATGGAGATCTTGGCCGCCAAGTGGATTACCGTCTGTGCCCCCGCGAACGCCTTGCGCAGAGACCGGATATCCTGGATGTCCGCTTGCACGGTCTCCAGGTCAAGCCCTTCCAGGGCACGGGTGTCCCGGTGCACGGTGGCGCGGACGGCTTCGCCGTGCTCAAGCAGAGCCCGACACAGGTTGCCGCCCAAGTGCCCTGCGGCACCGGTCACCACGGTGGTCACATGGCCACCATGGGGCTCTGGCGACTTAATGGTCGGGGGGTCATGGGTGGGGGCGGTGGCCCCGCTGGCCGTGGCGGTCCTCCGGCCGACCCTGGTGAGGCACCCAATCCCGCCTGGATTGGATGCGCGCCCGAGTGGCCAGGATGGCTGCTTGGATCTCAGCGGTCTTCTGTTCCCGTTCCACGGCCCGCTTGGCCTCCAATCGTTGCTTGTGCCGCTTGTTGGCTGCCCTGCGCAGGCCACGCAGGGCACTGCCCAGGAGGATGCTGAGGGCGGCCACGCCTGCCAGTAGCCAAATGGGCTCGTACCCCAAGGCAGCCGCTACCGCGCTGATGTTGACTCCTCCCAGGGCCAGCAGGGAGTAGATGGTCTCGGGTTCCACGTAGATCGTCAGCGCCAGGGCCATGCCACCCCAGAAGAGGGTGTTCATGGCCAAAGAGCCCAGTAGTGAACTGGTGGTCTCTTCAGGGTCGTTCAACATCGCTTGGGAAGACCTGATGGAGAGGACGATACCGATGGCCAGAATGGCGATGCCCGTCAGGATGGCGTTGGCTTCGACGAACTCCCAGACGGGGCTTGCGTACGCGTCCCGCAGTTGATTGGTCTGCGCCTCCAAGGCACTGCCTGGCCGGCGTGTCTCGTACGTGAACCAGATGAACGCCGCATGATACGCGACCATGCCGATGGTGGACAGGATCACGAATCGCAGGACCGGCATGCGTGCCAAGCCGGCCGGGATGCTGACCAGGACCCGGGTCAATGGGAAGAGCCGCATGAACAACACCATGGTCTGGCCTGCCGGGTGGCGGAAGGTCTTCTCCAAGCGTTCCCTGCGGCGGCGGGGCATCATGAAGAAGCCTGGGTAGCGCTCGACCAACCGACGACCGCCTCCGCGGGTCACCCCGTACAACATCAGCGCGCCGAGGAGGGCCGCAGTGCTGCTTAGCGCAATGAGCATCAACAAGCCATTGGTGTCCGTGCCGTACGTGGCGACGGCGATGATCAACACCAGCTCGCCTGGGAAGACGGGCAGCAGCATCGCCCCGTCGAGGACGAGCAGGATGAAGATGGCGATGAGCCCGTACTGTTGGATGAGGTCGAGGCCAATGGCCACGATGTCGACGGCCATGACCTGTGAAGATGGATGCGGCCCACCTATTGACCCTAGCGAGGGCGGCATTTTGTGCCGGCGCCAAAGGCCCTCGGGCCCATGGGCAGGGCCGCGTGGGTCGCAAGGGCCCGGTGCCGTGGTTCGCCCGCCGTGGGCTTATCTGGCCGTCATCCGATGACACAACGTGTCGACGCTGACCTCCATGGACCCTGCTGGCGCCATCCTGTTGGGAGGCGTCGAGACCCATTCTGCCCTACGTCTGGACCTGGCCAATCGACACGGACTCATCGCCGGCGCCACGGGTACGGGCAAGACCATCTCGTTACAGGTGCTCGCGGAGGGCTTCAGTCGAGCGGGGGTCCCGGTGTTCGTCGCGGACGTCAAAGGGGACTTGTCGGGTCTGGCCGCGCCAGGACGGGCCCATGCCAAGATCGATGAGCGCATCGAGCGCATCGGCATCCAAGACTACCAGCCCTGGGCGGCCCCCGTGGTGTTCTGGGACCTGTTTGGAAAACAGGGGTTCCCCATCCGCACCACCGCTTCCGAGATGGGTCCGGTGCTGTTGGCGCGGATGCTGCAACTCAACGACACCCAGGAAGGGGTGCTGAACATCGCGTTCCGGGTCGCCGATGAACAAGGCCTGCTCTTGTTGGATCTCAAGGACCTGCGAGCCATTCTGCTCCATGTCGCCGAGAACGCATCCGAACTGTCGACGACTTACGGCAACGTCTCCAAGGCCAGCGTGGGAGCCATCCAACGACGCCTCCTGGTACTGGAGCAACAAGGGGGCGACCTCTTCTTCGGGGAGCCCGCCCTTGACATCCGGGACTTCATGCGCCAGACAGGGGATGCCGGCAATGTCAACATCCTCGCCGCTGACCAATTGATGGCTTCTCCGAAACTCTATGCCACGTTCTTGTTGTGGCTGTTGTCAGAACTGTTCGAAGAGCTCCCGGAAGTGGGCGACCCTGACAAACCCAAGTTGGTGTTCTTCTTCGACGAGGCTCATCTGTTGTTCTCAGACGCCCCTAAGTCTTTGGTGGACAAGGTCAGCCAAGTGGTGCGCTTGGTACGCTCCAAGGGCGTGGGCGTATACTTCATCACCCAGACCCCCAGCGACGTCCCGGATGATGTCCTGGGACAATTGGGCAACCGGGTCCAACACGCGTTGCGGGCGTTCACTCCTCGAGACCAGAAAGCGGTCAAGGCTGCGGCGCAGACATTCAGAGCCAATCCCGCCTTCGACGTCGCCACCGTCATCAGCACCCTTGGCGTCGGAGAAGCATTGGTCTCTGTCCTGGACGAAAAAGGCAGCCCGACCATCGTGCAACGGACCTTGATGTGTCCGCCAAGGTCCCAGATCGGCCCCATTTCGCCCCCGGAACGACAAGCCGCCATCGCAGCCCAGTCATGGGCCTCCACGTACAGCCAGACCATCGATCGCCACTCGGCCCATGAAGTGCTCAAGCAACGGGCCTTGAAGGTGCGGGAAGAACCCAAGGTGCAAGCGCGGCCCAAGCCAAAACGCAAGAAGAGCAAGAGTGCCACCCAGAAGATGGCCACCAATGCCATGAAGTCCCTGGGCACCCAGATCGGGGGTAGCCTCGGCCGCTCCATCATGCGTGGCTTGCTCGGCTCGATGCGAAGGTGAAGGGGGAAGAGGGATGAGCAGGCTCAGTCGATCGGGTCCGTCATCAGTTCAGGATCCAGGTAGTCCGACTCCCAGACCTTCAGGACGCTGACAGCCACGCCGACCATCAGGGGGCCAAGGAACAAGCCGATGAACCCGAAGGCGGCGACGCCACCTAGGACACCGATCAGGACGAACAACGGGTGGATGTCAGCACGGTTACCGATCAGGCGGGGGCGCACGAAGTTGTCCACCTGGCTCACCACGATCGTACCCCAAGCCGCCAGGAAGACACCCTGCCAGATATCTCCCGTAGCCAGCAGGTAGATCGCAGCCGGGACCCAGACAATGAAGGCACCCACGACGGGGAGCAGGCTGAAGACAGCCATCAGGCCCGCCCAGAGAATGACCCCTGGCAGGCCCGCGATGAAGAAGCCGACACCCCCTAGGGCACCCTGGATGAGACTGGTCATGATCTGGCCGAAGAACACGGCCTTGATGCCCCCATGGGCTTCCGTCATCAAGCGATCCACTTGGCGCGGGGGCAACGGCGCCGTCCGGCGCAACCACACCATCAGGCGACCCCCGTCCGTGAGGACGTAGTAGACGACGAACAAGACCACGACGAGGCCGACGAACAGATCGCCGATCCACCCGACGGCTGATGACAGGAATGATGACAGGAAGCCGCCCACGC
The DNA here is from genome assembly GCA_041566495.1 of Thermoplasmatota archaeon. Taxonomy (GTDB): domain Archaea; phylum Thermoplasmatota; class E2; order JACPAO01; family JAHFTW01; genus JBFGSX01. The sequence continues at coordinate 3,696 of JBFGSX010000035.1, read as the reverse complement.
GGGGCTCGATGCCTTCCCAGATATCCGTCAGGGTCTCGTTGCGTTCCTCCGGGGTCTGGTTCGGCATCAACGTCACGATGGCGTCGTTGATGGACTCCTCCAGACTGCCGTCTTCCAAGGCATCCGACAGCCCTTGGGCTTCCTGGATGAGCGCTCCACCCAGCAAGACCAATGGGATGGCGATGATGAGGAGAAGCGTGAACATCGTCCCGAATGCGGCGATGCGATTGGGCAGGATCCGCTCCCACATCTTGTCAATGGGAAGCGCGATAACGGCGACTAAGACCCCCGTGAACATGTAGATGACGAATGGCTTGAAGATCGTCCAGGTCACCAGGAAGACCAATGCCACGAGGGCAAGGAAGAAGAGCTGGCTTTGGCGCTTGATCAAGCTGCGGTTGGTGGCAGGCGGGGTCTCAGTGGTCATGGTAAGATGTCTCCAGAAAGGGCTCGGGGCTTGGGAAAGGAAAGGGTCGGGGTCGTCAGATGGGCTGCCCGCAACGCGGGTTGTGCTCCTTCTTTCGACATTGGGGGCACTCCATCTGAGCCACGGCATCGGGGACGAAGGCGCGGCCATCGCTCTCTGCGACCACTCGGATGGCATCGTCGCTGCCCGTGCTGACGATCCCCTTGGGGGCCGATCGCCATTGGATGGACTGCCGTCCATGCCATTCATGGTAGACGGCCCACAGAACGAGCATGGGGGGCAGGACGACGAACGCAGCGACCAGCGAGTAGACGGTGGTCAAGGCTGTGAGTCCGCCGAACTGCTGCATGGGGGCCTGGGGGCTATTTTCGGGCAAGAACGCCGCCGGCTGATTGTGGGTCGGTCCTTCGTCAAGGAAGAACCCGATGCTGAACACGCCCGTCAGCAAGATGGCGCCGATAGCGTACCATGGAGCTCGTCCGGCGAGGCTCCCCTGGAGAGCGAACGCATTGACCACAGGTCCAACAGAAACCGTCGCCATATAGACATCCCGTGACGCGCGGGGCCACGGACGTCGTTGCTGCCCTGCAACCAGGGCAACACAAAGGTGGAGGAAAGGAGGAGGCCGCCGAGGCGGTTTTACTTGACGCCGAGGAGCTCGTTGAAGCCCTTACCAGCGCGGAAACCGACCTTGGTGCTCTTGGGCTTGTCCTTGGTGAGGTACTCTTCACCGGTGAAGGGGTTGGTGGCCTTCTTGCCGCCCTTGACGGCGGGCTTGACCTTCTTGCTGAAGGAGCCGATGCCGGTGATGGTGAGGCGGTCGTTCTTCTTCAGGAGCTTGCCGACACCCTCGAAGGTCGTCTTGATCGCAGCGCGAGCTTCCGTGGTGCTCATGCCGGTCTCTTTCATCACGTACTCAACGAGGTCCTTGTTACTAGCGTTCGCCATGGGATTCCCCAATTTGCCGAATCGTCGTCGGGCTTAACCTTAGAGGAATTGAATCGGCCCCGGGAAAAACGCGTTTTGGGACCGTTTGCGGGCTCGTGGAATGGCTGCAAGGCGCCGCCGCTGGGGCCCGCTGAGGGCGGGCGGCCTCGCCCAAGCGTGGCGGCGGCGGCCAGTTTCTGCGAGATTCGTCGGTAGTGAAGCAATCAACGGCGAATAGCGAGGGGATATGGGCGGTATTCGTGAAGCGGGGGGTTCGGCTCGAATCCGGCGTGGACGCGGCTCGTTGCGGCAAGAAACCCCGTACAGCGCGCCGTTTTGGCCCCGGGACCTCCTGCCGCACCCGCCGGCGCACGGACCCGCACCGCAGACCCGCAGCGGGGCCAGAATCCGCCTTGCCCAGCATGGGCCGGCGCCCCCACGGGGCCGCGGCCATCCACACCGGCTCATCTAGCGTGCCTGCAAGGTTTGTCCATGGACAGACACTTGGTCCGCCGCCTTCTCGTCGCCGCTTCCTTGACGACGCTCATCGGCATGGGTGCCGCGCACCCAAGCAACGCGGTCATGCGACCTGGCATGGTCTTTGCGGGCTTCGGAGCGCTGTTCATGATCACGACCTTGAGTCTAGCGGCGTACTTCGAATATGGTCGCCCCATCGTCGTCAGCACCTGGCGTTTCTTGATGCGCAGTGAGGCCGTGATCCTCATGGCCGGCATCTTCGTGCTGGCGCTGACCCTGCTCGGCTTGGTCTCCTGGCGCGAAATGACGTTCTGGCAAATGATCGCATTCGCCACCGCAGCCGTGGTCGGCCTACTGGCCGCCTTCAGGGAGTACTTGGGCGGCGTCGCCGATGTGCCTCGCTTGGGCCAAGCTCACTAGGCGCCGAACACGATCCATGCGTTGTTGGCGACGACTGCACCCATCAGGACGGCGAAGATCGTCATGGAGGCCATGACGATGCGCCGGTCCCGTGCGTCGAGGGAGCGCTGCAAAGGCAACAGGAGCAGGAACGCTGCGGCCAATGCCACCTTGACCGCCCCGTAGACGCCCCAGCCTTGCTCGATCAAGGCCCGGCTGATCGGATTCGCCTCGATCGCCCCATCTTGCAGCGCCATGTACGTCGTCGTCAAGTCGAGCATCTGAAGGATGGCCTGCGCCGCGACGACGAAGGCCAACGCCGAGACCGTGGGGAGGGTCTGCTTGTGTGCGTAGCCGTCCATGGCTCCAGCACTCCTCACGTAGCCTTGGTGTGCGCCTCGAACGCCCGGAACGGTGACAAACCCTCATGACACAGGGCGGACTGGTCGAGCTATGACCGACGCCAAGATCTCCCGCCAGGCCATCGTGAAAGCCACCGGCCACGACTGGCCACACTGGTTCGAGATGATCGATGGCTTCGGTCCCCTCCCTGACCACACCGCCCGGACAGAGCGCCTGGCGGCCGAAGTGCCGGACCTGCGGGGATGGTGGGTCCAGGCCATCGTCGTCCAGTTCGAACGCAAGCGAGGCCTACGGGTCGTCGGCCAGAGCAGCCAGGGCGACTTCCAGGTCACCTGCTCCAAGACCCTCTACGTCCCGTTGCAGCAAGCCTGGGAGAAACTGGTCACGACACCGTTCCTTGGCGCCGTTGAGTGGAAGGAAGGCGCAGAGTTCGAGGTCCCTGGCGCGCGCATCGAAGTGCGCCGGGTCACGCCTGGCAAGATGCTGCGGTGGTTCTGGTTCGACGATGAAGGCAAGTCCACGGTCGAAGTGGATTTCCAAGCCAAGGACGACCGCACCGCTGTACGCTTCATGCACTCCGGATTGCCCAGCAAGGCCTCCTTGGAGCCCCATCGTGCCAGGTGGAAAGAGGCCCTCACGCAATTGGCCGAGTAGTCCCTCAGTGGCGTCTGGCTGACCACCACAATGCGCCGATGAGCACGCCCACCGGCAGCGGGGACTCCTGCACGGGTGGGATCGGGTCGCCACGGGCCGCCCATGGCGGAATGGTGCCATTGCCCACATCGCTCGGGCCTCCGTAAGGCGCGATCGTGAATGTCAGTTGATGGTCTCCCACTGCTGGGGGCGTCTGCACGGACGTGGGCCCTGCATAGGTCGTGATGGCGTAATCACCGGGCTCAAGGAAGTTCAGGTGCACTGTGGCAGTGCCGTCGATCCCGTGCAATTCGCCGGCCCACACCAATCGCCCGGGGCGCTCGTCCACGAGCCGCACCACTCGCGCGTCGAAGGCGTAGTCTGGCAAGCCACCATCCATCCCTGACGCCGAGAACCCGATGGAGACCCCCACGGGATTGGCCACGGGGACCACTTCCAGGCGGCCAGGT
>JBFGSX010000034.1:0-10005 GCA_041566495.1 Thermoplasmatota archaeon | reverse complement strand
GCCCAGGGTGCCGCTGCTCTCAGCCAGACCTTGGTTGAAGACCCGGATCATGAGGTCGTGGTCACGGCCGAAGCCGATGGTGTCCACCCCTTCTTCATCCAGGGACAGGACCAATGGCGAAGTGCCGGCGGTCTCCTCATCGCAGAGGAACGGCTCGCATGCATCGTCAGACCAGGAGTACATGAGTTGCAGTTCCCCGCCCAGGGGCTGGGTGCTCTCCCAGACCATTTCGGACTGGATGAACGTGGGTTGGGCGGCCAGTTCGTAGCTCATGAGTGGGCTGTCCAGGGGTTGGCCTGTGACGATGTCCACGAGGCCACAGATGTTGCCGCCGATGACGACCGCGGTCACGGAGCATTGCAGGAAGCCCTCGAATTCAAGGATCTCCACCATGGGCAGAGCCGCCAGGTTGGACTCCAAGAGGATGCGCACGATCGGTGGGCGGTCGACGCCCGCGACGACCTCCACGGATGAGTCGGTGGCGTTGTGGCCGAGTTTTTCGGCGCGCAAGAAGTAGGTGCCCGGCTCCAGGTCAGAGAAGCTGAACTCACCGTCGGCATTGCTCATGGCTTGGTCGCCAGTGCTGCGGATGGTGACGCTGACGCCTTCGATCGGTGTGATCGAGGGCGATACGACGACGCCCCGGATGACGCCCGTGGAGTCGGTGGCTTCGAGGCCCTCGTCGACGCCGAGGTTGTTCTCCGGTTCTTCCGGAGGGTCGTTGTCGGTGCAGCCGGCCAACGAGACGAGGAGAAGCACACTGGCTGCAAGGATCATCCTAAGGGTCATCAGGACTCCATCGGGGCCCGAACGATAGAAGTCCCAGCCGTCGGGGCGGAGTCCCGATTCTCCCCTGGGGGAAGTCCTCCCCTAGCGGCGCCGTGCTAGCAGAGCGATGGCTGCCAAGGCGCCCAGGGGGGCCATGGCGGGCACCCCAGGGGCTTCCTTGTCGGTGCTGGTCGTCGCGATGCATCCGATCATGCAGAGGGTCGCAGCGCCGTCCTCGACCGTCAACGTGGCGGTCATGTTGCCCCCCATGGTCCCTTGCAGGTTGGACCAGAGGATCTCGATGGGGTAGTCTCCGTCGGGGAGTGCGGTCACGTTGTGCGCCAGGTAGCTCCACACCGGGGTGGGGGTCTGTCCATGGCCGTGGTAGTGGGTGGGCATGGCCGCGAGCTGGAACGCCACATCGCTCACGACGTCCACCTGGGTGTCTCCGATGCCAAAGGGTGACCGTGCCGTGACATGCAGCACCAGGTCCTTGTCGATGAATTGGGGGTGTAGTGCTTCCAGGCCCATGGCGTTGGCGGCTCCGAAAGTCAGGGTGGGTCGCAGGCCGTGGCTGCTGTGGGGTCTCAGGAAGTCCGGCATCATTTCGCCATCCATGCACAAGGGGTTGTCCACGTAGGCATCGATGCGCAGGTTGAACGATTCTTCCTCAGAGACCTGAAGAGATTCCCATGCCAGGTCCAAGGTGAAACCGTACACGGTCATGCCGTCCACGTTGTGTTCTGTGACGCCTGGGGCGGTGCCTCCGGGGAAGATGGTCACGGGGCCCAGGCTGCCGTGCGCCAGGATTTTTCCGGTGTTGTATGCCTCGTTGCCGACGCTCAATTGGGCGCCTTCGCGCAGGGTCGCCTCGAGGACAAGGTCCGGGATGGCGGCCTTGCCGGGGTCTTCACCTGCGGACGTTGTCTGGGCGGCCATGTAGAACATCAATCGACCCGGCTGGTCCCCTTCAAAACTGAGGTTTCCTGTGAGGCCGCCCCGCAGGAACTTCGCACCGTCGGGGCCGTAGTCGATCGACCCCGTCGAGACGACGCCGTACCACGTGTGGTACTGGCGGTCCGTGAAGTGCTGGACGCCCGTGGGGTCCTCCACACACCCGCTGTGCATAGCGAGGCCTCCTCCCACCGTGGTCTCGAACCACTCCGGGGGTGGCGCCGTCGACAGTTGGAAATCCTGGAATCAATTCAGGTGGATGAAATGGTCCACGGGAGCCGCCGAGGCCGCCGGAACAAGCAGGATGGTCAAAAACAACAGCGACCGCATCATGGTCGAACTCACATCCAGGGTATATGCGCCTAACGGACACGTCGTGAAATGACGGTGCGATTCGTCGACCACGCTGTGGTTGGTTGACGATGCCTTCTACCCAGACGGGGAGGCAGGATCAAAAGAGGGGGAAGGGGAAGAGGGGGGTCGAGCAGACCGCTTAGAAGCGGCGGCGCGCGAGGACGGCGGCGGCGCCGAGCAGACCGGCGATGGCGGTGACGCCGATGCCGGGGCTGTCCTGGCCAGCCTTGTTTGCGTTCTCCGGTTCGATGCAGGTGTCCTCGGTCTCACCGAGGTTGCGGCCGCAGACCTTGGCCTTGCCGTTGCCGATCTCGAAAGTGGCGACAGCGATGGCTTCGGCGGTCTGTTGGTCGTTCTGCACGCGCAGGGTCACCGTGTACTTGCCGTCCTTGGCTTGGTCGGCCTGGTAGTCCCAGAGCCAGGTCGCAGCGACGGCCTTGAAGTGCTCTTCCGGGCCGTGGCCAAGACTGTGGTCGACGAGGGCCACTTGGTCAAGGGTCATGGCGGGGCTGGGGCCGACGATCTCGAGGACCATGGCCTGCTCGCTCTTCAGGTCGCCAAGGACATCGTAGCTGCCGTACGGGCTGTTGCTGGCGGTGTGGACAACGAGGTCGTCACCGACGAACTGCGGGTGCAGGGCTTCGATCATGATGGGGTTCATGATGTTCCACTTGACCATGGGTCGGAAGTCGCTGCTGGTGTGGACCAGGGCGAAGTTCAGGAACATGTAGTCGCCACCCTTGGGGGCGGACGGATCGGCGCAGTAGGGGTTGTCCATGAAGGCGTCCACGCGGACGTTGTAGGACTCCTTCTTGTCGATCTGTTGCTTCTCCAGGCTCAGGGGGAAGGTGAATTCGTAGATCCACGTGTTGCCGACCTGGTGGGCGATGACGTTGTCGTTGCCCTGGGTCATGGCACCGGAGAGGGTCACCGGTTCGGTCTGGCCGATGGCGACGACGGCGCCGTCGTTGAACTTGGCGTTGCCGACACTGATGTCGTCACCCTGGCGGATCGTCGCGCGGACGATGACGTTGGGGATCGGGGGGTGGGAGGCGTCGGTGCCCTCCACGTTGCCGGGGGCCTTGCCTTCGAGGAACCAGCTGAAGGTAGGCTGCGTGCCGGAGTCGAACTTGATGTCGTAGCTCAGGCCGCGTTCCTGGTGGATACGGGGTTCGCCGTTCTCGTCGACGTCATATTGGACGTAGGAGGGGCTGGAGTAGCCGTACCAGGTGTGGTAGCTGCGGTCCGTGAAGTGCTGGGCACCGGCGGGGTCCGCGATGCAGCCACTGTGGGTGGCCGCGCCGACTTCCACGCGGTCTGCGTAGCGGTCGTCGGGTTTTTGGGTATTGATGGGGAAGTCTTGGAAGCCGTTGATGTGGAAGTACATCTTGGATTCCGTGCTGATCGTTGTGGGATTGTAGATTCCGGGTTCCGTCGGCGCAGTTTGCGCGAAGGCTGCCGGGGCAATCACCAGGAGTGCCGCGAGGGCAATGAGGGCTCGACCCATAGCGTCCCAGCCCACTTGCAAGAATATGAACCCTGCGGTCGTTTGGCCAAACTGTCAGCGCCGACGGAGGGCGAGAGCCGCCACGAGCCCTAGGAGAAGGAGCGGTGCAGGCGTGCTGTGGTCGCCCTTGGCGTCCAAGGAGCAGGATGGGGCTCCGGTGGCCAAGACCGTGCAGGTCTGGCGGTCGTCTCCCAGTCCGAACGGCACTGTGGCTGTCGCCAGGGCGCCGGATTCGCTTTGCAAGGTCAGGGTCGCGTTGTAGAGTCCGCTGTGGGCGCCATCGGCCAGGTATGCCCAGGCTTCCATTCCTTGGAACCCATCCCGGGCGCCGGCTGGGAACACGCGGCCGTCCAGCACTTGGCCTTCCCCCCAGGAGGTCTTGGACGTCGTCTGGGCGGCCATGGGCCCTTGAATGGAGAATGCGTGGCTACTCAGGATTGCGTCGGATGCTCCGAAGACGGCGCGGGCGTCGGCCGCCAAGTGGACCAGGTCGTCGTCGACCACGGCGGAGAGCCGATCGATGGTCACTGGGTTGGCGACGCCCAGCGTCATTCTGGGGCGATGGCTGGGCAACGATACCACGGAGACAAGGTCGGGCATGATGTACTCGTCACCCGAACCGCAGTAGGGGTTGTCCAGGAAGACGTCCACGCGGACATTGAACGATTCCAGCTTCGGCACCGCCAGGGGGGCCCGGGGCTCCATCTCCAGGTGGAAGTGGTATACGCCGGCGGCCGCGTCGTAGCTCACCTGAGGGTGCCCGGCCAGCTGTGGATGCAGGTGTGCCGGGGCCGAGCTGGTGGCGGCAACGATCCTGCCAGCGTTGAGTGCCATGTCATCCACGGACAGGTCGTCGCCTTCCCGGATTGTGGCTTCGACGACCACTTGGGGCGCAATCGCGTCCGTGTTGGCGACGGCGCGGGCACGCATGTACCAGTCCAGCGTGATGTTCCGTTCTGTCAAACGCAGGTCGTCCTGGATGCCTCGATGCAGCAGACTGTGCGGCCCACGGACGCCATCGGCCGTAGCAGTGTACTTGGGGGGCTGCGGAGAGACGATTGCGTACCACGTATGCTGCTGCTGATTGGTCAGGCGTTGACCCGGCGTCGGCGCGCAGGCACTATGGGTCGCCCCACCGGGTTGGCCGTCTTGGACGAAATCCTCTGGCGGAGGAATGGGGTTGAGTTGGATCTCTTGCTGGCCGTTGACGTGCATGTAGAGCGTGGTCTCGAAATCCCCGTCAGGGTTCTGGATGGACCCGGTCACCGCGGGGATGAGGAGCAGCAGGGCCAGCAGGGCACGCATCAGTGGAGAGGGGGCCAAGCGGGAGAAAAAGGGTGTGGCTTCAACGTCGCTTCAATGCGGCTGCCGCCACAGCCAGCACACCCAATCCTGTCAGCAAGCCCAGGCCAGGACTTTCCTTAGGGGGTGCAGACGCTACCTCGCTGGCCTTCCTGCAGTTCACATCGGTCTCGTCGAAGTTCTTGGAGCACACCTCTGCGTCCCCGGCGCCGATGTTGAACGTGGCCACCGCGATCGCTTCGGCGGTCTGTTGGTCGTTCTGCACGCGCAGCGTCACGGTGTACGTGCCGTCCTGTGCCTGGTCCCCTTGGTAATCCCAAAGGAACGTCGCGGCGACCGCCTTGAAGTGCTCTTCCGGGCCGTGTCCCAGACTGTGGTCCACCAATGCCACTTGTGCCAGGTTGATGGCGGGGCTGGGGCCGTCGATCTCCACGAGGATCGGTTGCTCGCTCTTCAGGTCCCCTTGCACATCATAGCTGCCATAGGGGCTGTTGCTGTATGTGTGGATCACCAGATCGTCCCCCACGAACTGTGGGTGCAATGCCTCGATGACCACTGGGTTCATGATGTTCCACTTCAGCATCGGGCGGTAGTCGCTACTGGTGTGCACGAGCGCGAAGTTGGGGAAGATGTAGTCGCCCCCTTCAGCGGTGGCAGGGTCTCCACAGAGGTCGTTCTGGACGAATGCATCGACCCGGACATTGTAGGATTCCCGGCGGTCCACCTGGTCCTTCTCGATATCCAGCGGAATGATGAACTCGTAGACCCAAGACGTGCCCACCTGGTGGGCAATGACGGATTCGCTTTCCTGGGTGAAAGAACCGGCCAGGGTGGTGGCCATGGATTCCCCTTGGGCGATGATGGCGCCCTCGTTGAATGCGGCGTTGCCGACACTGACGTCATCGCCTTCCCGCACCGTCGCGCGCACCACAACATCAGGGATCGGGGGGTGGAATTGGTCGGCACCAGGGAGATTGCCGGGGGCCTTGCCTTCCATGTACCAACGGAACACCGGTTGCGTGCCGGTGTCCAATTCGATGTTGTAACTCAGACCCCGTTCCTGGTGGATCCGAGGCAGGCCGTTCTCGTCCACGTCATATTGGACGTAGGATGGACTGCTGTAGCCGTACCAAGTGTGGTAGCTGCGGTCCGTGAACTTCTGGACGCCGGTCGGGTCAGAGACACAGCCACTGGCGGTGGCCAGCCCCACTTCCACGGCATCAGCGTACCGATCGTCCGGTTTCTGGGTGTTGATGGGGAAGTCCTGGAAGCCATTGATGTGGAAGTAGAGCGTCGATTCGGTGCTCTGGGATGGATTGTAGATGCCTGGTTCCGTGGGCGTGGTCTGCGCCGACGCCACCGAGGCCACCAATAGCGTGGCCACGAGACCGATACTCCACTTCATTCTCCTCATGGACCTCAGTTCTCACCCGCACTGCATTTTCCCTTAGCCCTTGCGGCAAGGTCCACAAAGGTGCCGGGGTCCTCTGCTCCGCTTGGCCCACCGGGCCTTTTGGCCGGGGTCATGAAGGGCCGCGGATGGAGGGTCAAGAGGGCTCGCCCGTTGGCTATCCCTTGACGACACCCATGGGGCGCAACCGTGCGACCTTACGGGCCAGGTCTGCGGCTTGCACGGACTCGACCACTTGGCTGACGTCCTTGTAGGCCTCCGGGGCCTCCTCTGCGGCGACCTGTTGGCTCGTCGCCTTGACGATGATGCCCTGGGATGCCAGCAGGTCGATGAGGGCCTGGCCTTCGAAGCGCTTCTTGGCCGCGCTGCGGCTCAGCCGGCGACCTGCGCCGTGGCAACTGCTGCCGAAACTGCGGTCCATGGCCCCTTGGTTGCCGGCCAGCAGGAAACTCATGCGGCCCATGTCCCCGGGCACGATGACCGGTTGGCCAACGTCTTGGTATTCGGAGGGCAAGTCTGCGTGGCCGGGGCCATAGCTGCGGGTGGCCCCTTTGCGGTGCACGCACAGGCGCTTGCGTTGGCCTTCTTCTTCGCCCGCGGGGATGCGGTGTTCTTCCCACTTGGCGATGTTGTGACAGACGTCGTACACCACGTCCGCCGTGGCGCCGAAACCATCCAGGACATCCCTGGTCCGGCTGGTCAGGATGCTGCGGTTGACGAAGGCGAAGTTGGCCGCGGACGCCATCGCGCCCATGTACGCCTCGGCCTCGGGGCTATCCAGGGGCGCGCAGGCCAATTGACGGTCCACGAGGTCGATGCCGTAGCGCTTGGGTGCCCCTTGCAGGGATTCGACGTGTTCTTGGCAGACCTGGTGGCCCAGGCCGCGGCTACCGGTGTGGAGCATCACGAAGACCTGGCCCGGGGTGACCCCGTACGCCTTGCACGCCGCCTCGTCGTAGGTCTCGTCGATGAACTGGACCTCAAGGAAGTGGTTGCCGCTGCCGAGACTGCCGAGGCTCCGTTGGCCCCGCAGCAAGGCGCGGTCGGAGACGTGGCCAGGTTCGGCCCCCTCGATGCGTCCGCCCTCTTCCATGCGGGCCGCGTCTTGGGGGGTCGCATAGCCTTGCTCGACCGCCCAGCGAGCACCTTCGGACATGGCGTCCTGGACGTCGTTCTTGGCCGTGCCCCTGCCCCGGCTGCCCATGCCTGCGGGCACCGCGGCGAACAAAGCGTCCATCAATTCCTGCAAGCGGGGTCGGACATCGTCCACGTGCATGTCGGTGCGCAGGAGACGGACCCCGCAGTTGATGTCGAAGCCGACGCCACCGGGACTGACGACGCCACCGTGGTCGGGGTCGAACGCGGCGACGCCGCCGATGGGGAAGCCGTAGCCCCAATGGATGTCCGGCATGGCGAGACTGTAGCCTGCGATGCCTGGGAGGCTGGCCACGTTGGCGACCTGCTCGGGCGCGAGGTCATCATTGATGTGCTCCAGGAGTTCGCCGGTGGCGACGATGCGGCCGGGTACGCGCATGCGCAACTTGCCGTCCTGGCCCTGGTAATCAGCAGAGATCTCATGCATACCACTGCCGACGTCGCGCAGGGGTCCGGACCAAGCCATGGCGCTGCCTAAACGCCCGGGCACTTTGCCTTATGGCTCACGACGCTCGGGCACAAAGAAGGAGAAAGGGGAGAGGTTGCCTGACCAGATCAGGCGTAGTACACGGTCATCGTGTAGGCGCTGTCGACCACCGCGAAGGGCACCGCGATGAACTCCCAGTCTCCGGAGAGGTCCTCGCCGTGCTTGAAGCCGAACTCGCAGGCAGCAAAGTTGCCGCTCGAAAGGACTTCGGCGCCGTTGAGGGTGGCAGACAGGTCCCAGTCATTGCTGCGGCGGGACACGGATGCGCAATCTCCGTAGGCCACGCTGTTCCAGGCAAGGCGGGTCGCAACGGTCTCAGCAGCAGAAATCGTGAACGGGTGCACCATTTCCCCATCGCCCACACTGGTCAGGAAGTTGACGCCGGCGGTCGCGACGCCCTCGAAGACCTCGGTCTGAGGAGCGACGTGCCAGAAGATCACCTCGAGCTTGTACGTGGTGTGCTCGGGGATATCGTATGGGAGCACGTCGAAGGTCCAGGTGCCGGCGGCGAGGCCAGCAGCGTCCTCCAGGTGGACGTATTCGAAGCCAGTGCCCTCCAGGGCTGCGACCTGCTTGCCGGACCCGTCCTTGATGAAGAGGTCGATGTCGGAGAGCTCGGGAGCGTTGCCGACGACGCCGTCGTCCCAGGTGACGTAGGTCGTCATGGCCATGATGGGTCCTTCGACGGGCACCTTGTGGGAGAACGTGTCCGATGCACCGGATTCGAAGTCCCCGGTCAGGATCATGGTGGTGGTCGCGACGGTCGGTCCGGTGGGCACGGCGACGCCGGGCAGGACCGTGAGGTTGATGCTGACCGACTCGGTCGTGTTGCCGACCACGGTGAAGAGGATGGTGTGGTTGCCGGTGGCGTTGAACACGTACGGGACGGTCGCCGGTAGGGACGTGCCGTTGGCCATCTCAGTGAGGTTGCCATCCACTTCGTCCTGCAGCACCCAGGTGATGTTGCCAGTGACATTGGTCGCGTCGAGCGTGAAGTTCACCGGCAGGGGCGCCGTACCGTTCAGGAGGTCCGCCGTCAGGCTGGGGACCAACACGGTCGCATTGAGCGTCTCAGTGACCACGTCCGGGACGCTGGAGGTGGGTTCGGGTGCGGTCGCGTCCTTGTCACCGGCGCAGCCGGCGAGGGCCATGGAGACGACGAGAAGTGCCACAATGATCGTGCGCATGGGCTGGACGGGGGCGAACACCTACAAATGGTTTTGCGTGGCCCTGGGGCGCGTTCACGGTCCATGGCCCGTTGCTTGGGGCTAGGGCTCAGATGTCGACGACGACGTGGAGCTGCCAGCCCTTGGTTCGGGGTCCGAACGCCAGGTCATGGTAGGTGATGGCCTTGACCTCTGTGCCTTGGCCATGGATGCTTGGGTCATAGACGATGGCGTTGCCCTGCACCTCGGCCACCCAACCATCGGGGGTCTCTGCCACCTCGGCTCCGCCACCCAACCAAAGGGTGCTCTCGGAATCCAGGAACCATAGCAACTCGCTCAGAAACGCCACGGCCAGTGCGTCCCTGTCTGGGGCCTTGACCCGGAACGCTAGTTCTCCTGTCGGACGGAGCCCGTGCAGGTCGTCCCGGCCCGTGGCGATGCAAGACAACGCTTGGCCGGCCAAGCCTAGGGTCTCCCCTGCATCCGCGCCATCGGCTTCGATGACCAGGTCCGCGGTGTGCTCCATGATCCGGTACATCAGGACACCTGTAGTTTGAGGATGGTCAAGAGGATGAGGTCATAGGCAAAATGGGCCAACATGAGGGCCCACAAGGGGACGCCCTTCTTGCGCAGGTAGCCGAAACCGGCGGACAAGAGGACGATGAACCCCACCGCCCACCATCCTTGGTTGATGTGCACGAGGCCGAAGAGGAGGGCTTGGCCCCACCAGCGCATCCATTTCTGCAGGATGCCTCGGAAGAGGATCTCCTCGCTGATGCCTGCGGTGAGTGCGATGCCGACCATCAGGGCCCAACTACCATCCCGGGCGATCTGCTCGAACAAGGGGTCGCCTCCAGGGTCGGTGCCCAATGCCTCAAGCAGGTATCCGAAGGCGATGGCG
>JBFGSX010000033.1:0-10431 GCA_041566495.1 Thermoplasmatota archaeon | reverse complement strand
GGGCCCCCCCCCGACGATGGCCACCAGGGTGCCTTTGGCGGACTCTTCCTCGATGTGGCTGGCCATGTAGGCGTCGCGCTCGTCGATGAGCGCTTCCTTGACGACCGGGGCGAAGCGCGCGAACTCCTCCGTCATCGCAGTGATCGCGTCCGTCTCCAGGAGGGAATCGACATCGAAGGATTCGTCTTTCTCCGTGGGGGTCAGGACCTCCACCCAGATGTTCCAGAACAGGCGCAGGCGCTGCCAGAGACCCATGGCCCCGAAGCCGCGCTTCAACGTCACGCTGACGTCGCGGTCGATGAGGACCACTTCTGCGCCGACCTCATCGGCCACCTTGATGGCCGCGATCATCTCGCCGCCGGGACTGACGCCGGTCTCGCGGCCCATGCGGGCCTGCATGTTGGCCAAGTAGAGTTGCAACAGGAACAGGTGTTGTTTCTTGTCCCGGATGACCTGGACGATGTCGGTCTTGCGCCAGCGTTCCGGGTCTTGGATGGCATCCAAGCGCCGGCTATCGAGCTCGATGAGGACCTTCTGGGGCTTGCGCTCCCGGATGGTCTCCTCGACCGTCTGTACACTCATTGCCGAAACATGCGCGGTGCCGATGACGACGACACCGTCGCGGATCTCCTCGATCACGCCTATCGGTGCGACCTGTCCCCGCGCTTAAGGGGCATCGGTGCGAGCCCGCCATTCGCCCCGGGCCGTTTATCAACGCGGGCTGACTCGGCGCTCCTGATGGGAGCCATCATCGTCACCGGAATCCCTGGTGTCGGGAAGACCACTGTCATGGAAGCCGCCGCGAGCAAGGCCCAGGCCAAGATCGTCGTATACGGTTCCATGATGTTTGAAGTCGCCAGCCAGAAAGGTCTCGTGGAGCACCGCGACGACATGCGCCGCCTGCCGCCGGGCATCCAGAAGGAGGTCCAGATGGCCGCCGCTGAGAAGATGGCCGCTATGGGCGACATCATCGTCGACACCCACTGCACGATCAAGACCCCCAAGGGCTACCTTCCAGGCCTCCCAGCTTGGGTGCTTGAGAAGCTCAAGCCAAGCACCATCGTCCTGGTCGAGGCCGACGCTTCTGAGATCAAGGGCCGCCGCGACAGCGACGAGACCCGCAACCGCGATGCTGACTCCATCGAGGCCATCGAGGAGCATCAGGAGCAGAACCGCCGCTTCGCTGCGGCTTACTCCACATTGACCGGCGCCACCGTCCACACCGTCTACAACCACGACGGCAAGGTCGATGACGCCATCGCCCAGATCATCCCGGTGGTCAGCTGATGGCTGACGAAGCTCCCGTGCGCAAGAAGGGGTCTTTCAAGACGATCTTCCTCTTCGCCATCGCCTTCATCATCATCTTCGACCCGAAGATGCGCGACCTCCTGGGCCGCGCGGTCGGCTTCGTCTTCGACCCACTCATTGGTTTCGGCGGCAATTTCCCGGTCCTCACCATCATGATCGCCGGTACCCTCATGGTGCTCGCGACCACCGCCATCCGCCACTTCACCACCGACTGGCTCGAGCAAGCCAAGTTCCAATCCTACATGCGCGCGTTCCAGAAGGAATTCGGCCAGGCTCGCAAGGAGAACAACACCTACCGCCTGAAGATCCTCACGGACCGCCAGCCGGAGATGATGGCCAAGCAGCAGCAGGTCAGCATGGCCCAGATGAAGACGATGCCCTTCACGATGCTCGTCGTCATCCCGCTCTTTGCCTGGATGGCCCAGTTCCTCACCACCGTGAGCCTGACGTCCTTCACGGCGCCATGGAACCCCTCGGTGGACATGTTCACGACCAACGGTATCTTCGGCCCCAACAAGGGCAGCGTGTTCCCCCACTGGATCCTGCTCTACATGACGCTCAGCATCCCCCTGGGCGCCTTCGTCCAGAAGTCCATGAAGTTCCTTTCGTGGCGCCGCCGCTGGCAACCCAAGCACCCCGAAGTGCATGAGGACTGACACCGTCACCGTCGGGGGTCTCCCCGGCACCGGCACCAGTACCTTGTGCAAACTGCTAGAGGACGCCCTCGACCTCCCATACACCTACGCAGGGCGCATCTTCCGAGATGAGGCTGCGGCCCGAGGCATGAGCCTCGCCGACTTCGGCGCCTTGTGTCAAGCGGACCCATCCGTCGACCAGGCCCTCGACGACAAGCAGGTCGCAATGCTGCGGGACGGCGGCCTGATCCTCGAAGGACGCCTCAGTGGCCAACTCGCCCACCGGGCCGATCTGCCAGCGTTCAAGGTCTGGGTCGTCTGCGACGACGAGGAGCGCATCCGCCGCATCACCGAGCGCGACGGCGGCGACGCGGAGGCCCAAAAACGGGCCACGTTGGCCCGCGAAGCCAGTGAAGCTGACCGGTACCACAGGTACTACGGCATCGACCTGGCGGACCTCACACCCTACGACCTGGTGCTCGATTCGACCCGCCAGACCCCCGAAGCCCTGCGGGACACCGTCGTCGCCGCACTGCGTACCGTTTAAGCGGCGCAATGGGTCGGCCGCCTGTGCGCTCCGGCCAACTGCCAGCAGAACGCCCCCGTAAGCGTCTCGTACGCATGCAGAGCACGACCGATCCGCACTACGGCAAGAAGCCGGCGGACCGGGACGTCGCTGAACTGATGCAGGCCGGTGTGGTCGTCTTGGACAAGCCGTCCGGACCCACCAGCCACCAGGTGGCCGCGTGGCTCCGGGATGCCCTGCAGGTCAAGGTCACCGGCCACGGCGGCACCCTCGACCCCAAGGTCACCGGCATCCTGCCGACCACCATCAATGACGGCACCAAGGTCGTCCAGAGCCTCCTCACCTCCGGCAAGGAGTACATGGCGGTCATGCGCCTGCACGAGGAGCGGGACTGGGACAACATCCAGGCCCTTGCCAAGCAATTCACGGGCAAGATCAACCAGACGCCTCCGGTGCGCTCCGCGGTCGCCCGCCGACCCCGTATCCGCCGTGTCTACTACCTCGACATCCTCGAGCAGGACGGCAAGGACGTCTTGTTCCGCGTGGGTTGCCAAGCCGGGACCTACATCCGGAACCTCTGCGTGGACATGGCCCGTGCCCTCGGGACCCGTGGCCACATGCAGGAACTTCGCCGTACCCGCACAGGTCTCTTTGGCGAAGAAGACCTCGTGAGCATGCATGATGCGTTGGATGCCCGGGTCTTCATGGACCAAGGGGACGATTCCTGGATGCGCAAGGTGGTCCGACCCATCGAGGACGTCACCAAGCACCTCAACAAGATCGTCATCCGCGACTCCGCGGTCGACTCCCTCTGCCACGGTGCCCCACTAGGTGCCGTCGGGGTCACCCAGCTCGATGCCGGCATCGAAAGCGGCGAACTGGTCTCCGTGGAGACCATGAAGGGCGAACTCGTGGGTCTCGGCAGCGCATCGGCCACCAGCTCCCAGATCATTCAGGCCGACAAGGGCCTGGCGGCGACCATGGAAAGGGTTGTCATGCGCCCAGGCACGTACCCTCGTGTCTGGAAGCGAAGGTGAAGGTCCCCTGGATCGCCCCCGTACTCTTCATTGTCCCAGCGTTGGCCCTGTGGCTCCTCCCCACGTACGAGGCCGGCTCTTGGCCGACCCTGGACTTCCCCATCAACGGCGCCCGCCGCTACCTTGCCGCCTGGGGCCTGACATGCCTCGGGGCGGGCATATACGCCCTGGCTCGCCAGACGACCTGGCAAAAAGGGCTCGGCATGGCCCTGATGTTCACTCCTGCCGCCTTCACTCTGTGGGCCATCCTGAACGACCTCGCCCCCTTGCTCGCAGGGGGCAAGCCCATCTCGGCCCGTACCCCGTACCAACTCAGCACCGCCTACATGCGGACCATCCTCATCGACCTCGGCTACACGGGTACTGGGTTCCTGCTCTGGTCTGGCTGGCGCCCTGCGCACACCATCCGCGACATCGCCCATCGCCTCCGCCTGGCTGGCTTCCCACTGGGCCACCGAAGCGAAGTGTCGTCTCTCCTCTTGGGCGTCGGCTGGTTCCCTGTGTTGCTTGTGGGAGCCGTGCTGATCAACGCAGCCACGCAGGGCACGGCCCTCGTCAACAATGACGAGAGCAGCATCTGGAGCCTCGCCACGCCGTGGCACGTCATCATGATCAGCCTCGCCGCCGCAATGGGCGAAGAGACCGCGTACAGAGGCGTCCTGATGGTCACCCTGGCCACTGTCATAGGCGCGCGCAGCGGGAAGCCCTCGGCCCGCTACGCGTGGTGGGCGGCGATCGCCATCCAGGGCGTGTTCTTCGGCTTCGCGCATGCAGGTTTTGGCAACTACGCCCACGTCCTGCAAGCCACTCTCTTCGGCCTGGTGGCCGGCGCGGCCGCCTATCGATTCGGCATCTGGAGCGTCATCGCATTGCACTTCCTCGTCGACATCTACGCCATCGGAGCCGACATTGACAGCCGACTCTGGATCGCCACCCTCGTGGCTCTCTTGGTGCTCAACACCGCTTACTCCGTCTGGTCCGGGACCCGCTGGGTCCGCCAGCGCATCCACGCTGCGTAAGGTGCGCCTGGGACAATCAGGACCGCGTGGAAACGTGCCCCCCTAAACACCGGCGCGTCGAAACACCAAGCGATGCCCACAGCGGGCCAGTCGAAGGCCGCCTCCGCACCCGTTGGGCGCACGAAGTCCGTCGCCGTGATCTCCATGCTAGGCGTGGTCATCGGCCTCATCATGTCGCTGGGAGGCCTTTTCCTAGCGGAACCTGCGGTGTTCGGCACGGGGACCATCCTGGCGTTCCTGGGCCTGTCCTTGTTCGTCGGGGTCCGTTTTCTCGCCATCGCGGCCAATCAACAGATCGCCGCCATGCAGCAGCTCGCCAAGCCCCAACGGCCTGCGCGGCCGGCTCCAGTCGCGCGGCCGGCCACCCAGGCGCATCTGTCCGGTGCCGTGCAATGGATGCAATGTCCTCGTTGTGCCCACAAGCAACGGGTCCTGACTGGGGCAGCCCCCGTATGCGACGAGTGCGGCTTGCGGGGCCTCACTGTCTCCGTATAGCCCCGGGGTGGGCACCGTAGCCATAGAACCGTACCTTTGCGCCCAGCCGTAGGGATTCCTGGAGGGGATCTCCTCGATAGGCGTAGGCCTTGGCCAATTCGATGTGGGGTGTCCAGGCTCTGCCCGTCCAATAGCGGTCGGGGGCCTGGGCGCGCACAATGATCCAAGCCACGGATCCCCGTCGCCGCCTTGGGACTTGATGCAAGACCCGGGAGTGGGGTGAACCTAGGTTCCTTTCGCGGAAGGTAAACCAGAGCCCCGCAGGGCGTTCCACAACGCGTGTGGATCGAAGGGAAGAGGGATCGCCGAGGGGGACCACGACCGGTCGGTCGCGGTCAGGTCGCATCGCGACCGGACCCACGGGGCTTCGCCGAAGCGAAGAGAAAGAGAAGCGCCGAGGGGGAGATTTGAACTCCCGCGGGCGTGAGCCCACCAGATTTCCAATCTGGCGCCTTACCGAACTAGACTACCTCGGCTGGAGGCAATTCCGCGCCACAACAGACCCGTATATAACGAGACAGGGGTTGGATTGGCTGTGGCATGGCTTTGGCGCGCAATGGCCCCCTGGGCGGTCCCGATCCTGAAGGTCCGCTTGCGCACGACGACGACCGGTAAGGAACACGTCCCCAAGCATGGAGCGGCCATTTTGGCCAGCAATCACCTCTCGGCCCTGGACCACTTGGTGCTCCCCACGGTCACCAACCGGGTCATCTACAACATCTCCAAGAAAGAGCACTTTGACAAACCCATCAAGGCGTTCTTCATGAAGAACTGGGGCGTCATCGCCCTCGACCGTGGCGCGGGGGACACGGCCGCCTTGGACAAGGCCAAGGAGATCCTGCGCGCCGGGAACCTGTTCTGCATCTACCCTGAAGGGACCCGGTCTATCGATGGCCGCCTCTACAAGGGCCGCACCGGCATCGCCCGCATCGCGTTGGAAGTGGGCGCGCCCATCATCCCGGTGGCCATGATCGGCACCTTCGAGGCCAAACCCAAGGGCCACAAAGGCATCAAGAAGGGGGTGCGCACCCAAGCGGTCGTGGGCGAACCCCTCGATTTCTCCCAGTACCATGGCATGCACGAAGACCGGGACGTCTGCCGCAAGGTGACTGACGAGGTCATGCAGGCCATCGCGAAGCTATCGGGCCAGGAGTACGTGGATGAGTACTGCCCGAATCCGGTATACGACGCCAAGAAGAAGGGCGACGACGGCGAGACGTAGGGACAACGGGCAAGTAAGGCGCCGGGTCTGCGCCACTTGTGCTTCTTGGAGCCCATAACAGCATCGCCGGCGGCCTTCACAACGCCCCCGCCGAAGCCAAGTACGTCGGTGGCGAAACGATGCAGATCTTCTGCAAGAACCAGCGGCAGTTCAAGGCCAAACCCATCACCGATGAGGATGCGGCGTTGTTCAAGGCCGCCGTCGCGGAAGCGGGCCTCGAGAAGATCATGGTGCATGACTCGTACATCATCAACATGGGCAATCCAGACGATGAGAAGCGCGAGAATGCCCGCCAAGCTTTCAAGCTGGAATTGGAGCGCTGCGAGACGCTGGAAGTGGACTTCCTGAATTTCCACCCGGGCAGCCACGTCCATCCCAGCAAGAAGATGCGGGACGACCGGGAGACCCGTTTCGCGGCCCTCGATCGCATCGCCGATTGCCTGAACCGCACCGCCGACGAAGTGCCCGGGAAGGTCAAATTGGTCATCGAGAACGCTGCTGGACAAGGCAGCAACGTGGGCACGACGTGGGAAGAGGTGGGTTACCTTGCCGATGCCCTGGACGACAAGCAACGCCAAGGCGTCTGTGTGGACACCCAGCACAGCTGGGCCTGTGGCTACGACTGGCTGGAGCACTACGACGAGGTCTGGGAAGAGTTCGATGACCAAGTGGGCCTCAAA
Source organism: Thermoplasmatota archaeon (assembly GCA_041566495.1). Taxonomy (GTDB): domain Archaea; phylum Thermoplasmatota; class E2; order JACPAO01; family JAHFTW01; genus JBFGSX01. Next base: position 3,509 of record JBFGSX010000033.1, on the reverse strand, counting down.
CGCCTCGTGGCATTCCACGTCAACGACTCCAAGCAACCCCTTGGAGCCCGCGTCGATCGCCACGACAACATCGGAGAAGGCCACCTTGGGGAGCCGTTCTTCCATCGCCTCGTCAACGACCGTCGCTTCGACCACGTCGCAGGCTACCTGGAGACCGAGGGGGGCCCCGAAGTGTGGAAGAAGGAACTGGCCTACTTGCGCAGCCTCATCGGTACCGTCTAGGCAAACCCCATCCGGGGCCGAAAGGGCCGACGCATGGAGATGCACCTCGGGCAGAGCAACCTCTAGCTTACGCTAGGGCGTGATGTTGGCGGCCCCTTGGCCGCAGGGGGCGTGGCCCTGCAGTCTTGCCTACTCGACGACTTCGCCGACGGCCATGTTCCCGCTGATGCGGATGATGCGGACGGTGATCTCGTTGCCCACCTGCTGCTGGGGGACGACGATGGTGTAGCCATCCATCTCGGCCATGCCTTGGCCCTTGCTGCCGACCTTGCTGATCGTGATCGTGACAACGGCGCCGTCGCGGACACCGGCACCAGCAGCGGCCTTGCGGACACCCTTACGGGCCTTCACCGGGTGGTGGGCACCGCATGCCTCACACTGGAGAAGCTGGACGCGCTCGTTCTTGGTGAGTTTGGTGTCAGGGCTGCCACATTCACTGCACTGGACGTACGTGGCGACGTAGTCGTCCAGGCGGGCCATGACCTGGGGTTCGGTGACGCGGCCGGTGAAGACCAGGCGATCACCATCGATCTGACCGGCGGTAGCCAGTTGGGAAAGCAAGAACTTCGCGAGGTGGTCTTCGTCACGGCGGACGGCGGCCAATAGGTCGCGGAAATTTCGAAGAAGCGTGAAGCGCCCTTCCTTGATGATCTCGGCAGGGGGCAGAGACCAGCGTTCGCCGCCGCTCAGGTCCTCGGGCAATGCCGAGCGTGCCTTCTGTAGCAGGGCCTTGTACTCCTCCAGGGTGCTCACGGGCGCTGCGAGGGGCTTCCCGTATATGAGGGCCGGGGAAAGAGTGGGTGCTTCAGGCGGTCATCGAGGCCGGCGCGGCGATGCCCTTGCGCTCCAATGCCGCACGCACAAGACCAAGGAACATGGGGCCGGGTGCGTTGGGGCGGCTGTTGAACTCGGGGTGGAATTGGCCACCGATGAAGTATGGGTGGATGTCCTTCGAGAGTTCGAACATCTCCATGATGGGCTTGTCCGCCATGCGGCCGCTGAAGGTGAGTCCGCCGGCTTCGAGCTTGTCGATGTAGTCGGGGTTCATCTCGAAGCGGTGGCGGTGGCGTTCACTGATGACGTCGGCGCCGTAGATCTCACGGGCAAGGCTGCCGGGCTTGAGTTGGCAATCGAAGCTGCCAAGGCGCATGGTGCCGCCTTTGTCTTCGATATCCAGTTGCTCGGGCAGGATGCAGATGACGGGGTGGGCCGCATCGCGGTCCATCTCAGTGCTGTTGGCGCCGGTGAGGCCGCAGACGTTGCGGGCGTATTCCACGACGGCCAATTGGAAGCCGAGGCAGATGCCCATGAAGGGGACCTTGTGTTCGCGGGCGTATTGGACGGCGTTGATCTTGCCTTCCGTGCCCCGGTGACCGAAACCGGGGCCGACAAGGATACCGTCGGCGGCGCGTAGGGTCCCCCAGGCTTGCTCGTCGCCAGCTTCTAGGGCTTCCCCTTCGACGAAATCGATGTGGACCTTGGCGTCGTTCTCGGCACCGGCGTGGCGCAGGGCCTCACTGATGCTGAGGTAGGAGTCGGTGAGGTTGGTGTACTTGCCCACGAAAGCGATGCGGACATCGTCCTTCGGATTGACCAGGCGCTCGACGAGCAGCTTCCAGGCGTCCAGGTCGGGTTCTTGGGCTTCGAGGCCGAGCATCTCGACGATGCGGTCGGCGACGCCTTGTTCTTCCAGCACCAGGGGCACTTCGTAGATGCTGCGACAGTCGTGGGCACTGACGACATTGGCTTCGGGGACGTCACAGAACAGGGCCAATTTGGCGCGGGTCTCGTCCTCGAGGGGGCGTTCGCAGCGGCAGACGATGAAGTCGGGGTGCAGGCCGACGGCCTTGAGGTCGCGGACCGTGTGCTGGGTCGGCTTGGTCTTCTGTTCGCCCACGGTGGTCATGGTGGGCACGAGACTGGTGTGCAGCAGCACCATGTTCTCGTCACCGACGGCACGGTGGAGTTGACGGACCGCTTCCAGGAACGGGGCGGATTCGATGTCGCCGACGGTACCGCCGACTTCGACGAGGCAGACGTCGGCGCCACTGCGCTCGCCCGTCGCCTGGATCCATTCCTGGATCTCGTTGGTGATGTGGGGGATGATCTGCACGGTCTTTCCAAGGTAGTCGCCGCGGCGCTCCTTCTGGATGACGTGTCGGTACACCTTCCCAGTGGTGATGTTGTTGTAGCGGTCCATGTGGATGTCTAGGAACCGCTCGTAGTTGCCAAGGTCAAGGTCCGCTTCGCTGCCGTCGTCCAGCACGAAGACCTCGCCGTGTTCGAAGGGGTTCATGGTACCCGCATCGACGTTGAGGTAGGGGTCGATCTTGATGGCCGTCACAGAGATGCCGCGAGCCTTGAGCAAGCGTCCGATGCTGCTCGTGGTGATGCCCTTACCCAAGCCGGAAAGGACCCCGCCGGTCACGACGACATATTTCGTCTTAGTCAACGGGAACCGCTCTACGCAGGGGTCGTATATGGGGGTGCCGGGGCTCCAAGCGAAGCGGCCGATCCCCCCATTCGGGGGCACTGCTTTTCCGTGACGCCCCTCTCGGCCAGCCCGTGCCCGTCCAGAGCGTCGTATTCAAGTCCATCGAGGCCCGCCGGTTCCAAGACCGCCCCGAAGGACCCATGCAACTACGCGTGGACCACAATAGCCACTTGGCCCGCGTGGCCCAAGAAGGCGACCACGTGCGCGTCGAATTCACGTTCACCACGAGCTACGGCCCCATGGGCGTCATCAAGATGGATGGCGTCCTTCTCCTGGCCACTGCTGACGCGGCGGGCGCCGTGCAGACCTTCACCGAGACCCGCAACCTGCCCCCGGCGGTCGCCCAAGAGGTCCACACCGGCATCTTGCAGGCCGGTGTCCCGGAAGCTGTGGGTCTGGCTCGCATGGTCCGCATGCCGCCCCCCATTCCCCTGCCGCAGGTCCGCATCAACCAGGGAGATGCCCAAGCGCAGAGCCAGGCCCCGGTCGACTCTCCTGAGATCGGCTGAACCCTTAGGATGCGCACTTAGCGCTCCTCTGGCGCCCCAGGGATTCTCCAGAGAAACATCCAAGCGCTTATCAAGCGCCCAAAACTTGGTTCGCTTGTCATATGGCCCGCACTATCGAGCGCCGGCGCACGACTCGGACTATCCGAGGCGCGGACGAGATCAAAGCTAACTTGACCAATGTGGCGGCAGAGATCGGGCGCGTGCGCGATCAGGCCCGCGCTGAGGTCGAATCTCTTGAGAAGATCCGCGGCATGCTCGACACGGGCTACCTCGAGAACCTTCTC
>JBFGSX010000032.1:0-10516 GCA_041566495.1 Thermoplasmatota archaeon | reverse complement strand
GCCTGGACGTCGGCCATTTGGCCGTTCTTCAGGACATCTGCGGCGGTGACTTCCTTACCAAGGAGGTCCTTGCCGAAGGCGATGCGGGCAGCCATGTCGCCGCCGCCGATGCGGATCTCGGTGACCTCAGGGGTCTTGGAGTCCACACCGCTGACGAGGACGGGTGCGGTGATTGCGAGGACGCGGACGTCGCTGAGGGTGGCCTCGTTCATGAGGGCCCACTTCTTCTCGGCGTCCTGCTTCTTCGGGACCGGCAGGCGGTCGCCGAGGCGCTCGGGGAGTTTGTCAGCCCAGACTTCGGTCAGGGTCTGCTCGCCGTAGGGCGTCATCTCGTAGGCGCGGACGGCCGCGATCGTCATGTTGGGGGTCTCGATGACCGTGACCGGCATGACGACCTGTTGGCCGCTCGTGGTGCTGCTGGGGCGGTAGTCCACCACCATTGCGTGGGTCATGCCGGCCTTGTAGCCAGCGAAACCCTGCAACTTGGGGCTGGAGCCATCGACGGCCCAAGCCTTGGTGTGGGGGACAACCGAGCGTGCGCGCTTACGTGGGTAGAAACCCATGGAGCCGCGGCGGGGGTTGTGGATCTTTGCCATTGTCTCTCTCCTTGTCCCTCTGGCACGATAGTGCCGTCAGGTGCCAGTCCGTTGCTTGACGCATTGCGGACTGGAGATGCGACGCCGTTTTGCCGACCCATCCCGCCTACGCGGGAGGCTATGGTCCCCGAGAGGGCACCGGCTCTACGGCTTGCAGGCCGGCCGACACGGGTGCCCTATAAGAGCGTTGTTCCAAAGGAAGCCGGGGGGTGCAACCAGAGGAACACGCGAAAGCCCCACAAACAAGGCAATCCCGCCCCAAGGGGAGGCTCGGGCGGCCAATGGCCGCATCCGGTTGTTTGCATCGAGGCCGGTTGTGTGGAGGATGATGGGGCTGGGTCGGCACGCAGCCTTAAGGACGCCGGCGAATCGCCGGACGATGTTGTGGCTCCTCGTGCTCGTCGCCAGTTCGGCCGGCGCCGGTGATCCACTCATCATCGATGACTTGGCAGACCTGTGCGGCCCGGACGGGGTGGCGGACAACTGCGACGAGGCAGATGGCACTTGGAATTCACCATACCATGTACGCTGGAGTGCCATTGCCGAGTTGGGCGACGGCTGCGGCACCCGGGCCGCCATCGCGGTGTGCGTCAATGCGGTCGTGGAGATCGAGTCGGCCCGCGCTGTGGGCACGAGCCCCGCGCCCCTGATCGACCTATCCAGCCCGACGCGGCTCGTGGATGTGGCCGCGACAAACCGTGGCGGCCCGGCGCTGAGCAGCACCGCAGACCTGGAAGTCGTGTGGGGCAAGTACGAGGGCATCGGCCAGGTCGTCGTCCGCAGTGATGGCGCCCTGCGGATGGATGGCGTGGAGATCAAGGGCCCAGCCAACACCCTGCTGACCAGTAACGGCCCGACCACCATCTCCGGCAGCCAGTTCAGTGAGGCCTACGAGAGTGGCCTGGTGGCCACCCGTGATGTTTCCATCGAGGAATCAGCCTTCAGCAACATCGGCGCCTGGAACCCGCGCCCCGCCGAGCCACCGGTGAACGGGCCCGGCGCCCGGGCCCTCAGCATCGCCTCAGGTCACGCCATCGTCCGGGATTCGACATTCGATGTGACGGATACGGGGATCCAGATCCATGATGGAGGCACACTGGATGCATCAGGCAACACGTTCACGCAGAGCACGAACACATTCGCGGAACGCAGCAACCCGTTCGCGGTGCGCCGAGGCCATGGCGACGACCCCAGTTGTGACGTAGAGATCCATCACAACCAGATCATCGGACTGGGCATCTACAATGGGCACGCGAGCTGCGTCATGGATGCATCCCAGAACTGGTGGGGCTCCCCAGATGGCCCCGGTCGTTCGTTCGGAGATTTGGTGACCATCAAGCCGTGGCTGCTGTCGACCCCGGAGGAGCTCCCCGTCGTGTCCGTGGAGGCCATTTTTGCAGCAGACGGGGGCTTCCGAATCATCGGGACGGCGAGCCCCAACGCAGACACGCTCCGATTCACCTGGGGCAACGGTTCCATGGAGGCGCCCGCCGCGCGGTCGTGGCAGGTCGAGATGCCGACACTCTATCCGGGCCTTGTCGTGGCTGGATGCCATGTCTCCTGCGGCATGGCGGTCCCGGTGCCACTCTCCATCCACGCGGCGCCAGGCCTGGCGGCGGCGAGCCCCGGCTCAATCCTGGTGCCCGCCGTGGCCATCCCGGCGGCAGCCACGACGGCCTTGGTCGCCACCATCTCGTACCGGCGGAGACGGGGCGCCACGTTGCCTGCCGCCATCCAAGAGGCGTTGCACGCCAAGGAATCCGAAGTGGAAGCCGTACGGGAAGACCTGCATGAATTCCTGGCAGGCGCCGCCCATGATCTGCGAGGCCCCATTGTCCAGTTGATGATCGCGACCCAAGTGGCAGCCCGTCGCGCCGCCCGGGGAGAGGACGTACAAGGGCTGCTGGATTCGAGCGCTGTCAGTGGCAAGCGCTTGCAGCGCCTAGTGGATGACCTGATGTTGTTCGGCCGGGCGGGCTATGATCCCAGTAGCACTGAATCCATCCCCTTGCAGCGGACCATCGAGGACGTGGCCTCCTCGGTGGCGACGGCACAGGCGTCGGTGGTCATGAGCGGGCCACCTGGCGAGTGGCGAGGAGACCACCTTGGCGTGGCACGCATCCTGCAGAACCTGCTTTCCAATGCGGTCCGCAGCACGCCGGAGGGCCGCATCCACATCACGTGGGGCCTAGCTCCTTTCTTCGTGCAGATCCAAGACGATGGCCCCGGCATCCCGCCTATGGTGCAGGCGCGGTTGTTCCAGCCGCTGGTGCGGGGTGCCCAGGGAAGCGGCCTCGGATTGGCGACGGCGGCACGCTTGGCCGAACGCATGGGCGGTCGCTTGACGTTGATGTATACGGGAGTGGACGGCACCTGCTTCCGTCTCACGGCTCCGTGACCTGCTATTTGCGTCCGATCTTCTGGGTGCGACGGGGACGGAGCACGAGTTCTCCGGAGCAGTTGGGGCACACCATGCCCTGTGCTTCGGCACAGTCCGGGCACCAGGTGCATTCGAAGGTGCAGATGTAGGCGGGGTCGATCCACGTCAAGGGGTTGCTGCACGCCTCGCAGGCATCCTTGTATTCGAGGGAATCCACGTCGATGCCCCCGGCCACTGGTTTGGGGCGCCCACGCATGGCTTCCAGTTCGTCTGGGTCGAGGAAGTCCTCGGCATCCACATAACATGGAGGGCGCCTTGGGGCATAGAGCTGGCGCCTCGAAACGCGCATATACGGGAGGGGGGTCGGCCGCTCTGCGAAGCTCTGCCAGCGTCGCATAACCCGGCATTGCAGCGGATTCGAAATCCGCCGTCTTCACGGACTTGCAGGTTCAAATCCTGCCGCTGGCGCTTCCATGCAAGTGCACGTGCGCTTCAGGCCCCGCCGCATCGAGGACCAGTCGGTCGACGTGCCAGAGGGCGCCACCGTGATGGATGTCATGCGCGCTGCTGGCGCCGAGGTCGACACGTACGTGGCGGTCCGTGCCGGTAAGCCCATCCCCGAGGACGCAACGGTCGTCGACGGGGAAGAGTTGCTGCTGTTGTCTGCAGCCAGTGGTGGTTGACGCGACGTCACCTGAGCTCCCCGGTCTGGTCATCGACCTTCAGGGTCATGACGGTGTCTGAGTGGAACATGGTGAACCGGTAGACGGTGCCGGCCCATTCGACGTAGGCAGAATCGGCGTTCTGGCTGCCCCCGAAGGCCTCTGCGGCAATGGAGGAATCGATGCCTGGTCGCGGCGGACATGGTCCGATTGGGCCCGGGTCTTGACTCGTGGTGATCACGCCCCCCTCGAGTTCGATGCTCCATGCTTCGCGGCCATCCGTGAACGTCAACTGCCACCTGTTGGCCCGCCCATCGGAGCCAAGGGCATCGGGCAACCGGACACCGACCACGGCGCCGCTGCGCTCGACCCAGCCCCCAGGCAGTTCCTTCCCGGCCGCGAACACCAGGCAGGCGTCGTCCGGGACAGCCCTGTAACTGTTCGCCACCGCTTCGAACATGCTGAACTGGGAGATCCCATCAGCGGTCCGCCACCCTTCAGCGTCGAACCATGCGACGGTGCTGCTTGAGGCATTGCCCAGCGCGCTGACCTCGATGGATGCCTCGTCGGCAGCATGCGTGCCCGCGACCACGACATGGATCTCCCCCAGCGGGCATCGACGGTCACTGGATGGGTGCCTAGGCTCCAGCGACCAGTCTGCACGGACCGTGACGGTCTTGGCAAGACCTTCAGCCACAACGCCGAAGGTCCACGATTCCGCGGTGCCTTCGGTATCCGTCGCGCCTTGGGCCCAATGCAGCTGAAGCGAGTCGCGAGCTTCGATGCGCTGCCACGCTGCGAGGGCTGTCAGCCGCCCGACGGGCCGATCGTGGTAAGCCCCCGCGTCATCCAGGAAGCACGCATCGCCGGGTTGCCCTGGGGCCGCATCCCCGCGAGGTACCTGGTCGCGGTCTTCAACCAGCCCCAGGCACCCTGCGAGGGCGATCAAGGTCACGAGAAACCAGAGCTTCAGCACGCCATAGAATCCAACCCGTCATGAAAAGACTGTTCCGACCCAAAAGGAGGCTTCAACTCGGGGTCGCAGCCTAGAACCGAAACATCAGGAATCCGGCCGCTGCCAGGGCGACGGCGACCCCCATCAGGACCCACCAGACGATTCTGCGGGAACTGGCAGGCACATAGTGGGCCAGCCTCCACCCCGCAGCGAAGCCCGCAACGGCGCCCACGAGGCCGGCCACGAGCCCGACCACCACGAAGCCAAGGGATTGCTCGCGGCCGTTCGCGTCGTAGAAGGCGGCGGCAAGCGCCCATGCGGTGGGAGCGCCCAGCAGCACGCCGCTGATTCCGAGCGCGCTCGCTGCGGTGCCCGTCGCCGAGCGAGTCTGGCCGGCCGCCGTGGGGTTGCTGGGCTCCTGCGCCATCGCGTGGGCACGGCACGGCGATCACAAGGACGTTTGGCCGGCCCATGTTTCCCCTTGGAAACCGAGGCGACCCCTCATAGCCCACGGCGGGTTGCACCAGTCCGTGCCCATCACAGGCCGCGCCACTCCCGACGGCACCAAGGCCTACGCTGACGCCCACCCCGGCCATTACCGCGACATCGGCGGACTGCGATTGTCCACGGTGGGCCATGGCAGTTACTTGGGCAAGAGCGACGCCGCAAGCCGCACCGCATACCAGGAAGCGATCCTCACCTGCTTGCAAGGAGGCATCAATGTCCTGGACACCGCCAGCAACTACCGTGACCAAGCGTCGGAGCGGGACGTGGGCGCCGCCATGGCCCGGTTCATCGAGGCGGGAGGCAGCCGGGACCAGGTGCTTGTGACGAGCAAGGCTGGTTTCCTCCACGGAGATTGCGACAGTCCGTTGCGTGGACCGGAATGGTTCCAATCCGAGTACAGTCACATCGTCCGTGGCAACGACATGGTGGGCGGGCACTGCATGACCCCGGCATACCTGGACCACGAACTGCAACGCAGCCGTGCCAACTTGGGCCTCGACACCATCGACGTGTACTTCCTGCACAACCCCGAAAGCCAAGTGGACGTCGTGGGCGAGGAAGCATTCTACGCCCGTATCCGAGACGCCTTCGAGCTGCTGGAGCGCCGGGCGGATGATGGCCACATCAAGGTCTACGGGGTCGCAACATGGGATGGCCTTCGCCGGCCCCCGGGCAACGGCCACGTCAGCCTGCTGAAACTGGTGCACGAGGCGGGTCAAGCCGCGATGGCCGCGGGTCGGAAGGCGAGCGAGCACCGTTTCCGCGCCGTGGAGATGCCAGTCAATTTCGCCATGACCGAGGCACTGACCTCGTCCACACAGCCGTGGAAGTTCGGCATGCGACCCGCCATGGAATGCGCCACAGATGCCGGGATGCTGACACTCGGTTCGGCCAGTCTGCTACAGACCCGTATCGGCGAGATCCCCAACATGTGGCAGCAGGCCCTTGATGCGGACGGCCTCGAGGCGATGCTACAATTTGCACGGGATGCTCCCGGCCTGACCACCGCTTTGGTCGGTATGGGACAAGCCGAGCATGCTCGGGAGATCCTAGAATGGGCGCAGAAGAAGCCCGCCCGGGTCGTGAAGACGATGCTGGGCAGTGGTTGGGGCCACGACTGAGGCGATCAGGAGCCGAGGTCCATCTTGCCCAGATGGCCAAGCAGCCAGTGCTGGACGTCTTCCAATTGCACCGGTTCCCGTTCGCCGCGGCGTAGGTCCTTGATGTCCACGACGCCGTTCTCGACGTCCCGGTCCCCGACGATGATCAAGTAGCGCGCCTTGCTGGCGTCCGCGGCCTTGGCGATCTGGGCGGGCTTGCGGCCCAAGAGGTCCATGTCGATGTCGAGACCCGCTTTGCGCAGGGCGGTGACCTGTTGGACGACCCAGTCCTGGGCGTCGCCCAGCGCACCGAAGTAGGCTCCCGGGCCAGTGGCCGTGGGCATGTCCCGCCCTTCGGCTTCCAGAGCGACGAGGGTGCGGTCGAAGCCGAGCCCAAAGCCCATGGTGGGGGTGGGTTGGCCATTGAAGACAGCGCTCAGGTCGTAGCCGCCGCCACCCAGCAGTTGGCTCTGGGCCCCGAGGGCGGGACTGTGGCATTCGAAGACGATGCTGGTGTAGTAGTCGAGGCCCCGGGCGATGCCCAGGTCCAGACGGGCTTCGACACCCATGGTCTCTAAGTGGCGCATGGTGGCGGCCAGTTCTTCGACGAGGGGCTTGACCTGGCCATCGTTGCCGACCAGTTCGGCCACGTCGTCGGCGGATTGGACCTTCCAGATGCTCTGGAACCATTCGTTGCCGGGGGCATGTTCGGCCAGGAAAGCGAGGACCGGGTCGGTGCCGACCTTGTCCACTTTGTCGATCTGGCGCATCAACGCCGCCCGTTGGGTCTCGTCGAGGCCGAGGCGGCTGACCAGGTGGCGTAGGATGCCGACGTGACCGACCTTGAAGTCGCGGCCCAATAGGCCCAATTCGTCGAACAGGGCATCGGCGAGGGCGATCAGCTCCGCGTAGGCGACCGGGGTGCCGGCGCCGATCTGTTCGCAGCCGAACTGCCAGAATTCACGGTAGCGCCCTGCTTGGGGGCGGTCGTAGCGGAAGCAACTGCCGTAGTAGAACCACTTCAAGGGCTTCGGGTCGAAGGCGTGGTCCTCGAAGTACATCCGCATCACGGGTGCGGTGAGCTCTGGGCGGAGCGTCATGCGACGGTCGCCTTTGTCGGTGAAGTCGTACAGTTCCTTGATGATGCCATCACCGCTCTTGGCAGTGAAGAGATCCAGCTCTTCGAACGTGGGGGTCTGCACTTCTTGGTAGCCGAAACGACCAAAGGCGGTGCGCAGCCGAGCCGCCGCCCAGTTACGGGCGGCCATCTCGTCAGGAGCGAAGTCACGGGTGCCACGGGGACGGGCCACGGACGACCCACCCACGCCACCGTGAAAAGGGCCTCGCCGTGGTCGCGGCGGGCGGACGGCTGGACCACACGCAATGTCGGTCCGCTTTTATGCGGGGCTGAGGTCAGATGATTCGATGGTCCGCCGTGGCCGCCTGCTGGCCCTTCTATTGGCGATGCTCCTGGCTGCACCCCTTGTCAGCGCCGGCTCTGCCGACGACCCTGAAGTGACGGACCCCGCCGACGATGCGGGTTCGGCCACGGGGCGCGATTATGACAACATCGATGTCCTGAGCGCATGGGTCGCCGATGAGGGCCCCGAGGCGTTCAACATCACGGCCACGTTCCAGGCCGCACCGACGGCCAATGGACAGCAGACCATCTCGTTCCGCTTGTTCGCCTTGTACGAAGGCAACGAAGTGGACCTGGCCACGGCGCCCGGAAGCGTCGACGGCACCAGCATGACCTGGTCCGTACCCCGCTCCACCTTCGACGGCATCGCCCCTGGCAAGAACTTCTCCCTGGCCCTCTCCACGAGCGGCTTCTACGTCTCCTCCGCCGTCGGTACCGGAGGCGACCGCGCCCCGGACGCCGACTTCGGCCGCGCATACCTCATCGGTAGCCAAGCGGTGGCCGGCATGGACCACGACGGTGACGGCATCGACGACCGGGACGAACTGGCCTTGGGCACCGATCCCGCCAATCCGGATACGGACGGCGACGGCCTGAACGACGGCAACGAGACCGCCCTTGGCACCAACCCCCTGGTGTTCGACACTGACGGCGATGGGCTCAGTGACGGTGACGAAGTCAACCTGTACGGCACCGACCCCCTCAAGGCCGACAGCGACGGCGACGGCCTCGGCGATGGCACCGAGGTCCTGGCCGGCAGCGACCCCAACAACCCCGACAGTGACGGGGATGGTCTCAACGACGGCGACGAAGTGGCTGCGGGCACCGACCCGATGAACTTCGACAGCGACGGCGACGGCCTCAGCGACAAGGTCGAACTCGACAACGGGCTTGACCCGCTCAACGGCGAAGACGCGGCAGCCGACAATGACGGCGACGGTGTCAGCAATGCCGACGAGATCGCCGCAGGCACCGACCCCAACGTCTCCGACGTACCGGCTGAGACGGATGATGGCTTCCCCTGGTGGATCATCGCGGTCATCCTCATCATCCTGGCCCTCCTGGTCATCCTGTTCATCATCCTCCGCCGTCGCAAGGAGGAAGACGACAACCTCGCCGAACTAGAGGCCCAATTGGCGGCCCTGGAAGAGGAAGAGGCCGCGTTGGACGCGGACCTGGAAGCCACGCAGACCTCCGAACCGGAGAGCAGCTACACGCCTTTTGTCATCAACGAGGAGTACCTCAACGAGGGGCTCACCGAGGAACAGAAGGCCCGTGCCCGTCGCCTCTTCGAGGAACGGGAGCGCCGCTACTTGGACCGCACCCAACCCGGCCGGGACCGCAGCCTCGACGCGCCCATGACGTACGCGGACTCCGACTTCGAGGTGCCCCGCAAGGCAGCCGCTGCACCAGTGGCCGGCAAGCCGGACAAGAAGGCCATCAAGGAAGAGCGCAAGCGCCTCAAGGAACAAGCCAAGGCCGAAGCCAAGGCAGCCAAGTTGGCCCGCAAGAAGAACAAGTGAAGCCGCCCCATTCGGATTTAGTTAGGGCGACCAGCACAGTGAAATGCGCTAGCGGACGCTTCATCCAGATGCGCTGGCTCGTTGTTCTTTTGCTGCTTCCTGCAGCGTCAGCGATGCCCGCATTCCATGAACTGGATGCCTGCGACGACCAAGCAGGCGCTCCGTTGTGGACGCATGCAGACCTAGCATGGATCAACGGCACGACGCACCGGGACGGCGACGAGGTCTGGGCAGAATTGAACGGCAACATCCTCGACTGCGACCCGGCATTTGCGGACCCCACGCACACCATGGTGGATTACCGGTATGTCATCGAGTTACAGGGCAACCAAAGCCAAGGGCCAACGGCCATCTGCGCCAGTCTACCCATCGCCTGCATCCAAACCCAGGCCGCCTTGACACGAGAACACTGCCAAGTGAGCAGTATCGCGCTGGAAGCTCTTGACGACCAGGACAACCTCCTGGACCGCGTGCCGGACAAGGGCGGGCTCAGCATCGATGGCTGCGGCCTGTTCGAGGCAAAAGCACCGCAGCCCGCACCCGACAACAGCACATCCAGCAACCCGCCGCCATCCGGCCCGGGGGATTCCACCAGCGAAGAGGTGCCCACACCGACTACCGAGGCAGTTCCTGGTTTGGCGTGGCCTTTGGCCGCGGGCCTCGTCATGATGGCTGCGCTGATCCGACGGCGCTAGCGCCCACGTTGGCTGGGGCGAAGAGCCAGTTCAGAGACCTTGGGTCTCGGCGATGACCTTGTCGACGATGGCGTCGACGGGACCCACGTAGTTGGCAGGGTCGACGTTCTCGTGGATGCCGTCTTCGCCCAGCGCGGCGACGATGGCTTCGTTGCGCAGCAGGGCTTCGCGGTAGTGGCAACCTTCATGGATGGCGACCATGGCGGCCTCACGGGCCACTTCATGGGCGTCTTGGCGACCCATGCCTTTCTCGGTCAAGGCGATCATGATCGCCTCGGCCATCATGAGGCCCTGGGCGCGTTCCATGTTGCGGGTCATGTTCTCAGGGAACACGCGGAGGTTCTCGAAGACGTCCGCTTGCTTGTGCAGGCAGTGGTCGATGAGGAGGAACATGTGGGGGTGGATGAAGCGCTCGGGGGCGGAGTTGGCCAGGTCGCGCTCGTTCCACTGCACAGCGTTCTCCCAGCTCGGGATCAGCATGCTGCGGGCCAGGCGGGCGAGGCCACTGACCTGTTCGCTGGTGATGGGGTTCTGTTTGTGCGGCATGGTGCTGCTGCCGACCTGCTTCTTGACGTCGAAGCCCTCAGCGACCTCACCGATCTCGGTGCGCTGCAGGGTACGGACCTCGGTGCTGAACTTCTCAAGGCTGGTGGCGATGTTGGCCAGGTGGCTCAGGAG
>JBFGSX010000031.1:0-10519 GCA_041566495.1 Thermoplasmatota archaeon | reverse complement strand
GGCTCCGGGCAGGGATGGAGGTTGGTTTTCGGCCGTCATGGACCTGAAGGCCAGCGCCCCCGGGTCTTAAGACCAGGAACCGTGGCAGGGCCATGGCCCACCCCTTGGCGACCGCTCCCGTCGACCGCGTCCCTGCGGCTCAGAAGTACGCGGGTTCACAGCACGTAGGCGTGCTCCCCCTGGGGTGCATCCAGTGCCGTGAGGGCGCCAAACTCGTTCTGTTCGTCACGGGACTCTGCGACAAGGAGTGCTTCTACTGCCCGGTGAGCCGGGACAAGATGTACCGGGACGTGATGTTCGCCAATGAGCGCCCCATCCACCCCGGTAAGTGGGATGACCTGATCGACGAATGCAAGCTCATCGGGGCCAAGGGCGCGGGCATCACCGGGGGCGACCCCATGGTCGTGCCGGACCGCGTCTGCGAGACAATCCGGGTCCTGAAGGCGGAGTTCGGTCCCGAGTTCCACACCCACTTGTACACCAGTTGCGCCTTCGACATCAAAGAGATCCAGAACCTCAAGGATGCCGGCCTGGACGAGATACGCTTCCACCCGGAGCTGCGCGAATACAAGCGTATGAACGAATCCTGGCATGACGCGGCCATCAAGGAAGCCCTGCGGGTCGGCCTGACCACCAACGTGGAGATCCCTGCGGTCCCCGGCAAGGAAGAGGACATCCTGGCTTTGTGCCGTTACTTGGAAGCCGTCGGCGCGGCGGGCATCAACATGAACGAGTTGGAGTTCTCGGAACCCAACATCCAGAACCTCAAGCGCTTCGGGTACACCCCGATGAACGACGAGAGCCAATCCGTGGCAGGCAGCCGGGAGACCGCCTTGTCGGTCCTCGAGCAGTGGCGCGCCAGCGGCTCCAAGTTCACGGTCCACTTCTGCAGCAGTCCCTACAAGGACGCCATCCAACTCATGCAGCGCCTGCGCCGCCGCGCCGAGCGCACGGCCCGCCCCTTCGAGGAACAGACCGAGGAAGGGACCCTGGTGTACGGCATCCTGCGCAGCACCCGGGGCGAATCCATGGGTGAAGTGGCGGAGGTCCTGCGGGCCGAGTACGAAGTCCCCCCGGAATGGGTGGTCATCATCGACGACCGCATCGAGACCGCCCCTGCCGTGGCCGAGGAATTGGCCGAAGAAGGCATCCTTTTGGAGCTTGGCCTGGACGGTTGGCTCAGCGAGGTCTACCCGACGGCAGACCGCCTCGAAGTGGAAAGGGTGCCCCTCACCGCGAGCGGCGAAGAAGAGTAGCCGAAGCATTATGATGGACACCCCCGACTGGGTGTCGTGCGCGTCCTGTGGCTCTTGATCCTGCTCCTGGCCCCTTCTGTCGCAGCCCATGGCGTGGCCGACGACGACGCGGGCTTCTTGGAGTCCAATGACGGCACCGCCATCGGGCCCTTCATGTACCTGGGCGCCAAGCACATGGTGACCGGCTACGACCACCTGTTGTTCCTCGTCGGCGTCGTCTTCTTCCTCTACAAAGCCAAGGACGTCCTGACCACCGTCACATTGTTCACCATCGGGCACAGCATCACGTTGCTGGCGGGGGTCCTAGGCGGCATCCACGCCAACGCATTCCTGATCGATGCGGTCATCGGCCTCAGCGTCGTCTACAAAGGCGCCGACAACCTGGGGTACTGGCGACGCTGGACCGGGTACCAGCCCGACGTCCGCATCATGGTGTTCCTGTTCGGCCTCGTGCACGGCTTTGGCCTCGCCACCAAGGTCCAAGACCTCACCATCAGCCAACATGGCCTTGTGGCCAACATCCTCTCTTTCAACATCGGCGTTGAACTGGGACAAGCCTTGGCGCTCGGCATCATCCTCATCGGCATGAGTGTCTGGCGGCACTTCCCATCCTACCGCTCCACAGCGGTCTGGACCAACGGGGCCCTCATCGGCGCAGGGGTCGCCCTGACCGTCCTGCAACTGTTGGGCTACTTCGGCATCGGCGAGGGGGTGGCGGTATGAGTTGGCTCACACCCCGGATCCCAGAGCAACCCGAGGAATACGTGCCGTGGACTCGCCGGGAACTGCTCGTGGCAGGCGTCATCGCACTCGTCGTGGTCTCGACCCTCGGCGTCGCCGTGGTCGCCCCCGCAGAGTTTGGCTCTGATCCCACCGGCATCGGGGAAGCCCTCGGCCTCACGGCATTGAGCGCCCCGACGCCAACACCCCCGGCCCCGACTCCGCCTGTCGTGAACCAGACCCCCCTCGTGGAGTTCCCCTATCAATGGACCAGCGCCCATCGACTGTTGTTCGAGACCGATGGGACACTGGCCGAAGGGGAGACGATCACTGTCCCCGTCGACGTGAATTTGGCCAACGTCAGCCGCGTGACGGCGTTCCTGACGTGGGAAGACACTGCGGCCTTCGGAGACCCACAACCGGACACGTTCACGGTGACCCTCACGGGATCCGCTGGGACAGCCAGCACGACCGCCAGCAACGAAGGGAGATCAGGGACCGCGGTGGTCAACGTGACGGCCGATGCGCCGCCCGCGGCAGGTAACGTCACGGCCCACAACGAGACCCATGCCCGCGCGTTGATCGCGGCCATGCACCCGTCGCGAACGAAGGGCACCGGGCCGTGGGAGGTATCTATCTCTCTTGACGACGTGGCAGACCTCGTCGGGGATGAGGGCAATGGGTGGCGCTTGCAGGTCTTCGTGGAGACGTTCAGCTTCACCTTGGGAGAACCACGGACCACCCCGGTCCAAGAGATCACGGTGACCCTTCAGCTTCCCTCCACCGGGGAGTGGAAAGAGTACAAGGTCGGCATCGCAGAAGGCAAGACCCTCAGCTATGATTGGAGCGCGACGGGCGACCTGCAGTGGGATTTCCATGGCCGGGACGTACAGACGGGTGCGGAGACGAGCCATCTCGCTGGGAAGTCCGACGGCGAGCGGGGCGACCTGGTGGTGCCGTTCTCCGGTCAGCACGGCTGGGCATGGCGCAACCAAGGCAACGCCGACGTCGAACTGACCGTCACCCTGCGTGGCCCGTTCGTCGTTCTCGGATGACGCTCCGGGGCCCTGAAGTAGTCCCGCGGGGTCTCACGTTCAATGGCCAAGGTCGTGGTCTCTGACCCCCTCGCCGAAGAAGGCTTGCAGATGCTGCGCGACCACGGGCACGAGCCCCTGGACGTCACCAACATCAACGGCACCCAACGAGCGGAGGCCATCGCCCAAGCAGAGGCATGGATCATTCGCTCCGGAACCCACATCGGCGCCGCGGAGTTCGCCGCAGCCCCCCACCTCAAGGCCGTGGGGCGCGCAGGCGTCGGGGTGGACAACGTCGACCTGAAGGCCGCCACGGCAGCCGGGGTCGCCGTCTTCAACGCTCCCACGGGCAACATCACCAGCGCCGCCGAGCAGGCCTGGGCCTTGATGTTCGCCGCTGCCCGTCACGTACCGGCTGCCGATGCGGGCATGAAACAGGAGCAATGGCTGCGCAAGCAACTCAAAGGCGTCGAACTGGCAGGCAAGACCCTGTTCATCGTCGGCCTGGGGCGCATCGGGCGCATGATGGCCAAGAGGGCCCAAGCATTCGAAATGACCACGATCGGCTATGATCCGTTCGTCACCGCGGAAGCAGCCAAGACCTTCGGCGTGGAAGCCGTCACCCTCGACGAGGGCTTCTCCCGCGCCGACATCATCACCCTCCATACGCCCCTCACTCCTCAGACCCGCGACCTCGTGGACGCGCAGCGTTTGGACCTGGCCAAGGATGGCCTCATCATCGTCAACGCCGCCCGGGGTGGCCTGATCGACGAATCGGCGCTCCTCGCGGCACTTGATTCCGGCCGGGTCGCCGCCGCGGGCATCGATGTCTGGGAAGCGGAACCACCCACTGAATGGGCCCTTGCCAAGCATCCCCGGGTCGTCGCCACGCCCCACTTGGGGGCCAGCACTGTGGAGGCCCAACTCAAGGCCGCCACCCAAGCCGTCGAACGCGTCTGCGACTTCTTGGAGACCGGAGATGCCAGTCTGGCGTTGAACGTCCAAGCGACCGTGCCGGACGAGCTACGCCCCTGGGCCGCCTTGACGGAGTCCCTGGCAGGGTTCGCCGTGCAGTGTCTCCGCAAGCCCGTCCAGCAGGTCACCGTCGCAGCCACCGAAGGCATCGACGCCTCACCCCTTTCGGTGCATGCCCTGGTAGGCGCCTTGCAGGTCAACCTTGACATCCCGGTGAACGCCATCAACGCACCCGGCCTCGCTTCGGAGCGTGGCTGGACCGTCGCCCACCGAACGCTGCTCGATGAAGGCCCCCCGTTCCTCCGGGTCGAATTGACCACCGAGGATCAGACGCTGGTCATCGAGGGAGCCCACACCCCACACTATGGCGGCCGGGTGACGATGGTGGACGGCTTCGATGTGGAGTTCCGCCCCGACGGTCGCTTCCTGTTCACCCGGCACGATGACGTGCCTGGCGTCTTGGCCCGCATCACCGGCATCTTGGCCGACGCGCACGTCAATGTCGCGAGTGTCAGTCTGTCTCGAAAGGACGACACCGCCGTGGCGGTCATCAAAGTGGATGGCAGCATCCCGAAGCAAGCCCGGGACGCCCTGCGGAACGTGGACGTGATCCGCGAAGCCCACCGCGTACGGCTGCTCTAAGCCTTGGGCTTGCGGCGCAGGGCCTTGGAGATCTGCCATGCCAGGCGCCCAGTGACCACCGCGATGACAATCAGGATGCCGGCCAAGCCACGGCGGCCCATGACGTCGTACGCATAGGCGGCGCCAAGCAGAGCGAAGGCAGCGATGACGCCCAGCAGCCAGGCAGTGGTGTAGAGCCGCTCCATGTCAGTGTCCTCGCCAATAGAACGCCGCTTGCCAGAGGCCGATGATGGCTAGGACGACGAACAACGCGCTGCGCTCGATGGCGCCCGTCGAGTAGACCAGCCCAGCCACCGCCAGCGACAAGATCGCGAGGCATAGCATCGTCGCCGCACCCAAACGGGCCTCGGCGGGAGCGAGTGCTGGTACACGACCCATGCACCTCCATCGGAAATGAGGGTAATAAAGGGGGCAGAACCGGAGGAAGAGGGATGAGGAAGCTCCTTGGGTACTACTCTTTGGTCACGAGGACATTGTCGATGGCCCAACCGTCGTAGGCGTTGTACGACCCGTCGAGGCTGTCGAAGAAATAGCGCAGGTAGACCGTGCTGTCACCCGCCCAGGCACTGATGTCGTACGACGCAGGCCCCCAGGTGAGCTGGTTGGCATCCCGGCTGTCCCATTGTTGCAGCGTCGTCCAGGCACTGTTGTCGGCACTGATCTGGACACGCATGATGTCGTAGGCGCCGCCGCTGTAGGACTCGGTCTCCCACTTGTGGTCGAAGCTCCAGGTGGCCGCCGTGGCCGCACTGAGATCCACCTCGACCCGGGCCCAGCCGGTCGCTTGGGCGCCGGTGCTGTAATCGCACGTGCCATCATTGAACTGCAGGCTGGTCACCGGGTTGCCCCCCAGGCAGTCACTGCCGAGGCGCCAGAGGTCGCCACTGCCACTGCTCTTGACGAAGCTGGTGGCCCCCTCGAAGTCGTCACTGTAGACGGTCACGGGGCTGCCGCCGCCGCCACCGCCACCCGCCGCGGCAGCCGCCACGAGGGCGGCTGCGTCCACGGCACCGTAGCCGAAGTCGTGGTCCCAGCCGGCGCTGCCGAAGTCACGGGAGGTGTCTTGCAGCAGCTGGCGTAGTTCTGTGTTGGTCAATGTCGGGTCGACGGCAAGGGCGAGGGCTGCGGCGCCGCTGACGACGGGCGTGGCCATGCTGGTGCCGTCCATGTAGACGTAGGCGGAGTCACTGGTGTGGTGGGCCGCGGCGATCTGGACGCCGGGAGCACTGATCTCCATCTCAGGGCCGTAGTTGCTGAAGCTTGCCCTGGCCTGGGCTTGGTCGTAGGCGCCGACGGCGATGGCGTTGCCGTACTTCGCGGGGTAACCGATGACGCTGTTGTCGTTGCCAGTGGCGGCGATGACGGTGACGCCGGCGTTCCAGGCGTAGTTGACGGCATTCAGGAGCGTCGAACTGCCGCTGGGAGCCCCGAGGCTCATGCTGATGATGTCGGCGCCTTGGTCTGTGGCGTAGGTGATCCCGTTGGCGATCTGGGAGTGACTGCCACTGCCCTGGGCATTAAGGACGCGCACCGGAAGGATCGTCGCTTGTGCGACGCCTGCCACACCTAGGCCGTTGTCGGTCAAGCCCGCAGCGGTGCTTGCCACGTGGGTGCCGTGACCGTTGGGGTCATTGGGGTCGTTGTCGTTGTAGATGAAATCCCAGCCCTGCAGGTAGTTCCCGATATCCTCGTGGGTCTTTCTCAAGCCGGTGTCCAGGACGGCGAGGATGACGCTGGTCGAGCCAAGGGTGGTGTCCCAGGCGGTCTCGACGCCGATGTCCTGGATACCCCACTGGCAGCACCCGTAGTATGCTTCACTGGGGACGTAAGACGCCACGAAGTCCTGGGTGTCGGCCTCGACGTACAGGATGTTGTCGTCTTGGGCGGCTTGTTCATTGAACGCCACGGGATCTTCAACATAGATCACGAGGAACTTGATGGCCATGTTGACACTGAGCACTTCCGCTCCATGGAATGCGGTGGCAGTCTCCCGGGCCCGGTCGAGAACGTCCAATCCGACGATGTATTGGCCGGGGTCGTCGACCGCCGCGAACCCGGGCGATTCGGCCAGCAGTTCTTTGCCATCGCCGACGATGCCCAGTGTGGCGGCGTCGGTCAGTGGTGTCGGCGAGGCCGAAGCAAAGCCCGTCAGGACGAGCAGCATGAGGATCATTTGTGCGCGCATGTCGTATCACCGACCATTCCTACGAATGGTGGCGATGAGTCAACGTATCCCGTAGAATAGGATACCTGGATAATTGGGAAACATGGACTTAGGGTTTCAGCAGAAAGGCGGCTTCCTTTGCACGATTTCTGGGCTCGCAGCGCGCCTGCAGCAGCGGTCGGGGACAAACCCTCAAGTCGCAGGGCTTGGTCGGTGGGCTCGTGGACTACGATGACCTTCCCGTCGTGCAGGACCTAGATGTCACCCGGGGCACCGCGGACATCATGAAACAATGGCAGAACGCCGGGGGCTTCACGGCCAAGAAACTCGCCGTCGCCAGCGACCTGCTGCACCGGATGGTCACCGACGAGGGCCAGAAGGTCATCCTCA
The DNA here is from genome assembly GCA_041566495.1 of Thermoplasmatota archaeon. Lineage (GTDB taxonomy): Archaea > Thermoplasmatota > E2 > JACPAO01 > JAHFTW01 > JBFGSX01. The sequence continues at coordinate 3,338 of JBFGSX010000031.1, read as the reverse complement.
GCTTCCCTGCCTGCATCTGTGCCACCGGCACTCGTGGCGTCATCAAGGACCTCATCAAGAACAAGCTCGTGGACGCCGTCATCACCACCTGTGGCACACTGGACCACGACCTGGCGCGCTTGTGGGAGGACTACTTCGCCGGTCGCTTCGACATGGACGACCGGGAACTGCACCAGAAAGGCATCAACCGCCTAGGCAATGTGCTGGTCCCCAACGAATGCTACGGGGAGGTCATGGAAGCCCGCCTCAAGCCCAAGCTGGAAGCGTGGGCCGAGGAGACCAAGGACTGGTCGACCCGCGAACTGTGCGCCAAGCTTGGCGAATGGGCCTCCGAATCGGAGAACCGGGAGGAATCCATCCTATACTGGGCGTGGAAGAACGAGATCCCGATCTACATCCCCGGCCCGACAGACGGGAGCGTCGGTGCCCAGGTGTGGATGGTCTACCAGAAGCACCGCGACTTGCGCTTCAACCTGCTCCAAGACGAGCAGGAACTGAGTGACCTGATGTACGAATCCGACCGCATGGGCGCGCTCATGATCGGCGGGGGCATCAGCAAGCACCACGTCATTTGGTGGAGCCAGTTCCGGGAAGGCCTCGACACCGTCGTCTACATCACCAGCGCTCCCGAATGGGACGGCAGCCTCAGTGGCGCCCGCGTCAAGGAAGCGGTCAGCTGGGGCAAAGTCAAGGAAGACGCTGCATGGCAGACCGTCGAGGGCGACGCCACCGTGCTGCTGCCCCTGATGGTCGCAGACTTGTTCGACCGGCTCTGAGGCCCCGACGCGTCTCAGCTAGAAGCCCGCGAAGAAGCCCGCAAGGGACAAGATGAAGCCTGCGATCATTATCGCCGCGCGTGCTCTATTGGAGGCGCGGCGCGCCATGATGCCAGCATAGACCACTGCCAGCGAGAGCACGGAAGCTCCGAGCCATGAGAACCAGATGGACCCGTCCATCCCCTCGGAGGGATCGCGAGATGTCAGGATCATGGTCTGCATGAACCCCGAAAGGAGCAGAAGGACCACGCCTGCGACAAGCGCGATCATGGCCGGGCCGGCCAATCCGAGGCCTTCCTCTTCCGGCAGGCGGATGGTGACCGACCTGGACTCGGGGTAGCATCAGAGGAATCCATGCCGAGTCACCAGGCTGGGACTACACGAGTTGCTGCTGAGCACGTCGAATGCGCACCCGTTCCCTGAGCGGGCTTCGAACAAAGCCTTCATGACCACAAGCCCACCTGCCGACGCAATTGGTGGACCCATGGCGGAAGAACTGAACCCGTTCAAGATCGCGCAGAGCCAACTCGATGCAGCAGCCAAGAAGATGCGGTTGCCCAAGAGCATGCACGAATACCTCCGCGAACCCCAGCGGTTCCTGCAGGTGCGCATCCCGGTCAAGATGGACAATGGCACGACCCAGACATTCACGGGTTTCCGTTGCCAATACAACGACGCGCGCGGCCCCACCAAGGGCGGAATCCGTTTCCACCCCGAAGAGACCGAGGACACCGTCAAGGCCCTCGCGGCTTGGATGACCTGGAAGACCAGCGTCGTCGATATCCCCCTAGGTGGCGGCAAGGGTGGCGTCATCTGCAACCCCAAGAAGATGAGCAAAGGGGAATTGGAGCGCCTGAGCCGCGGCTGGGTCCGCGCGGTCGCCCAGATCGTCGGCCCCGAGAAGGACGTCCCCGCACCGGACGTCTACACCACGCCCCAGATCATGGCCTGGATGACCGATGAACTCAGTGTCATCCGGGGATACAACACCCCCGGCTTCATCACCGGCAAGCCACTACCCCTCGGGGGCAGCGCTGGTCGGGGCGATGCCACGGCACGCGGCGGCATGTACTGCCTCCGAGAAGCGGCGGCCAAGCTGGGCATCGACCTCTCCAACGCCACCGTCGCCATCCAAGGCTTCGGCAACGCCGGCCAACACGCCCACCGCCTCGTCGAGGAGCTCTTTGGCGCCAAGGTCGTGGCCATCAGCGACAGCCGGGGTGGCATCCATGTGCCAGGCGGTATCAACTTCAAGGATGCCTTGGCAGAGAAGAACAAGAGTGGCACGGTGCAAGGCCTAGCCGGCAGCAAGAACATCACCAACGATGCGTTGCTCAAGCTCGGCGTCGACATCTTGATCCCCGCAGGCATCGAGAACGCGATCACCACAAAGAACGCGGACAAGATCAAGGCGAAGATCATCTTGGAACTGGCCAATGGCCCCACCACCCCGGGTGCGGATGCGATCCTGCACAAGGCCGGCGTCCACGTCATCCCCGACTTCCTTGCCAACGCCGGCGGCGTGACCGTCTCCTACTTCGAGTGGGTCCAGAACACGTACAATTACTACTGGAAGTAAGATAAGGTCCACCGCGAATTGGACGAGAAGATGACCCACGCGTACCACGCGGTCTACGATCGCCATAAGCGCAGCCGCTGCGACATGCGCATGGCCGCATACATGGTCGCCGTGGCAAGGGTCGCCGAGGCGGTGGAGCTGCGGGGAATCGTCGCGTGAGCGACGTGAGCCGCTGGTCCATTCGTGCGGCTCCGCAAGGGGCAGCACGGGTCGAGCTGCGGGGAATCGTCGCGTGAGCGACGTGAGCCGCTGGTCCATTCGTGCGGCTCCGCAAGGGGCAGCACGGGTCGAGCTGCGGGGAATCGTCGCGTAGGCCCGCGTTCGTGGAGGCCATCGAGCGGCGAGCCCGGGTCCGCATCCGGAACCGACTTCTGGTCAGCATGGCCGTCCTGGTGCCTGCGGCAGCCATCGCGGCATGGCGGGAGGCTGATGCGTGGCTTGTCGTGTTCTTGGCCGGTATCATCTTGGCCCCACCGACAGCGCAAGTGATCCACGCCATCGGTTGGCGCCGGCGCAAATTGGCCGGACTGGACGCCGAGTCTCGGCCTTAGAACGCGCCTGGGCGGCGGCCGAGGCCCGCGGTCAGGCTTGGCCCAAGCGGACGCAAACCATCTACTGGACCGTTCTCCAGGTCCAACAAGACACGCTTGAGGCTCGAGTCGTCCGCCGAGGCCCCCATCCAGCCACCTAGGCTGCCATCCGCTTGGAGGACCCGGTGGCAGGGTTGGACGATGGGGATGGGGTTGCGGGCGTTGGCTTGTCCCACGGCTCGGGCAGCGCCGGGCTTGCCCACCATGGCGGCCAGATCGGCGTAACTGCGGGTCTCACCGTACGGGATGGTGCCCAGGGCGGCCCAGACGTCTTGTTGGAAATCCGTGCCCATGGGCTTCATGGGGAGGTCGAAGGAGCGCCGGCGGCCATCGGCGTATTCCTCGATCTGGCGGCGAGCCGCATCCAGGACGGGGTCGTCGCTGGCCAGGGGT